>DAHVFI010000334.1 GCA_027317045.1 Gammaproteobacteria bacterium | reverse complement strand
CCATGACCATCGGCGCCTCAATACTGGCGTTGGGTTATTTGCTGCTCGCGATTCCCTCCGGCAGCCTGTTTTTCCTGTACGCGACCCTGGGCGTGATTGTGGTGGGCAACGGCATGTTCAAGGCCAATGCCGGAAATCTGGTGCGTCACATCTACGAGGGTGACGATTCCAAAATAGATAGCGCCTTTACGATTTATTACATGTCGGTGAACATCGGCTCCACAATCTCCATGTTGTTGACGCCCTGGATCAAGGCGCACTACGGCTGGCACGCTGCCTTCGGTGTGTGCTGCGTGGGTCTGCTCTTGGGCCTCACCAACTACTTTTTCATGCGCCACAGCCTCAAGCATATCGGCTCCATACCCGATGACGAGCCGATACACTGGCGCAAGCTGTTCACAGTGCTGGCAGTGGGGGTGCTGGTGCTGTTCGCGGTGGGCTTCATACTGCGTCACGAAACCGTGGCCAGGCTCTGTGTGTATGCCGCCGCTCTCATCATTCTCGCCATCTTCGTCTATCTGATCGCACGGAGTGCCCGCGGTGAGCGCAGCGGCTTGGTTGCGGCGCTGGTTCTGACGCTGCAAACCATTTTGTTTTTCATCTTCTATCAGCAGATGTCCACTTCCCTCACACTCTTCGCCCTGCGCAACGTTGACTGGAACCAGACTTTGTTCGGCCTGAACCTATTTTCCTGGCAACCCGCCCAGTACCAGGCACTCAACCCCATCTGGATCATGATTTTGAGTCCGATGCTGGCCTTCATCTACACCCACCTCGGAAAGCGCGGCAAGGATTTACCCATCGCCGGTAAGTTTGCCATCGGATTTGCGGTGGTGGCCATCGGCTTTTTCATTTATGGTGTGAGCGGCATGTTTGCAGTGAGCGGGAAAGTATCCTCCTGGTTCATGATCTGGGGTTATGGTTTCTATTCCCTGGGTGAACTGCTGGTCAGCGGCTTGGGCCTTGCCATGATCGCGCGCTACGTACCGGCGCGTATGGGCGGCTTCATGATGGGCGCCTACTACGTGGCCGTCGGTATGTCCCAGTATCTTGGTAGTGTGGTGGCGAACTTCGCCAGTGTGCCGCAGAACCTCACACAAGCAGTGCAGACCCTGCCGCTTTACACCAGCCTGTTTATGAAACTCGGCATCGTGGCGGTTGGCGGTACGGCACTCGCCGTCATATTGATACCGCTCATGGGCAAACTCTCGCGGACACACCACAGCCAGAAAAACGACGCTGCCTCGCCAGGCGCCGTCACGGCACGTACCGTGACGGCGGGAGAGTAAATTGGGATGCTGGAAAACCCGGTGATTCGACCCTGCCGATTCGTCTATGCTTGCGCCGCAGATTATTTTTCGCCGCTGAGACGGCGGGTCCAGGCGGCCAGATTTACGAGTAACTCGGCGATCAGCTTGCGCGTGGTTTCATCCATAAGCCGGCCGGAGGCATCAAACTTGTTGTGTGCCTGGGCAATCATGACTTCCGGCTTGTTGATGAGGTGCATGTTGAGAAACACACAACTGCGACGCAGATCATACTGGGCGCGCGCCGTGCCCAGCAGGCTGCCTGAAGCTCCCATAATGGCGGCCGGCTTGTCGTTGAACGGCTGATCCGGTGGACGCGAAGCCCAGTCAATGGCGTTCTTGAGCACCCCCGGCATGGAATAGTTGTATTCCGGCGTAGCAATCAGCAGGGCATGCGCCTGGCGGATCTTGTTGCGGAATTCCTCCACCGCCGGCGGAAAGCCCTTTCCGCGCACATCCTCGTTGTACAACGGGATCGGAGCGATATCGAAAGTCTCGATCTGCATGTCCGCGGGTTTGAGCTCGATGGCCGCCTTCAGGGCCAGCCTGTTATAGGAACCGGTGCGCAGGCTGCCGGCAAACGCGAGTACTTTGACTGACATGGATATTTCCTGTTTTGCTCGCTATATGATTGAAATCCAAACGCAACAAAACCCCGGAATCCGGCCAATGGATATCATTGTGCCATGGAACATACACTATACCCCGCTACCCGTGCAGCATGAAAGGATAGGTGACGCGGGTTCCCTGCGCGCTGGCAAACGGCGTCAAGCGGTGCGCCTGCCACTTTCCCGCGCCCATAATGTGCCGCACCTTGATGCCGCGAACAACCAGCGCATCCGCAATCAGGGAGCGATGGCAACGCCACGGCACGGCTTCGGCACACATGATGGCTGCGGTTTCTTTGCCACCGAGCGCCGTCAATTCATCCAAGCCACGCTCGAATTCCGGTGTCAGCATGTAATCCGCATAGCCGCGGAAACTGGCGTTCTTCCAGCCCAGATTGACGGAATCCTTGCGTGCATGCCGCAACCCGCCGAGTGCGCTCAGATGCGTGTAAGCCAAGTGGTGCACAGCGAGACTCCCGGGCAGACTTTCGGCATTGAACTGTGGATTGTGGCGCGAGCGCGGTACCGTGCGCACATCCACCAGACGCCGAATGCCGTTTTCGGTCAGCAACGCGACCAGTTCATGC
>DAHVFI010000327.1 GCA_027317045.1 Gammaproteobacteria bacterium | reverse complement strand
GTGTCGGCAGCGTGCTCGGCAGTTGCGGCACCCGGAACACCCGCCCGCCCATGGCCGGCAGAAACGGGTGGCTGCCACGGGTATCGCTGGCATAATCGAAACCGAACTGCTCCTGCAGTGCCAGCACATGCTCGTTGATCTGCCAGCCGGCGGCCCCGAAGGTTTTAGGCGCCGCACCGAACACTTCACCGAAACGCGCCACTGATTTGCCGAATTCGCGCGCCGTCCAGTCGGCGTCGCGCCGCGTCACGAAATCCTGCCAGCGGATATGGTCCCAGGTATGGATGCCCACCTCGAAACCCGCGTCCCGCACCCAGCGCATGACTGCCGCAGCTTTTACGCCGATATCAGGGCCCGGAATCAAGGTACCGTACATGAGGGTCTTCAGGCCATAATTTCCGGCCACATTGGTGCGGAACACCTTCTTCAGGAACCCTGGCCGGAATATCCGCCGCAACGCGCGCCCGGTGTTATCCGGTCCTAGGCTGAACAGAAACGTGGCCTGGGCGGCGTGCCTGCGCAGCACTTCCACCAGCGACGGCACGCCTTCCAGCGTGCCGCGCAGGGTGTCAACATCTATCTTCAGGGCTAGCGGTGTCATGTCTGTAGGAAGTTTCTGGTCGCTGGTTGGGGTTCGCTCGGCTTACCCCAACCTACAGATCTATTTCATTGCAAATAGAAACTTAATTCCCTCGCGCATTTGATCGTGTCTTTCGCAAATAGGGCACGCCTTCCCCCACTTATTTTTTGCGGGTTCAATCTCATTATCGCAGGGTTGAAAAATATGCTTCGCAAGACACTCGGGTTTCCCCAGGTGACTTTTACCGCGAATACCGAACACTTCAATATCAGTTGCTTTAACCAAATATACTGACCTTTTATAATTCATAAGCCTTTTCCAACTTGCTCCCTTTCCAATATATAAACAACGCTTCCTTTTCCAAAAACTATAGACAATAGGGCCGCCGGATCCAAATTGCCTCTCTGCCCACGCAATCAGCTTATGACCGCGGTCGCGATGACCGTGTCCAGATATCTTCTTCAATTTCTGCTTTCTAATAACTTTCTCAAATTCCTTTTTCGCGTCTCTCTTAATCAATATTTCTGACGCAATAGATAAAAGTTCATCAACCAATTTGTCCCTTATATTTCTGGAAAATTTCTTATGCCGACCCACACCTGACGGTACTACAAGCAACCGAATATCATTCGTTCGACGAGCAAGTAACTCATCTAGCTTGGTTGAAAATTTCTTAGTCAATGACATTGCACTCTCCGCATTGCTCTATGCAATTTCTTCCACCAGCCTCCGCGCCTCGGCCACGTGACCGCGGTAGAACTCGAAGATCTTGCGCAGCGCAGTTTTCATGTCCACTTTCGGCTCCCAGCCGAGTTCCTTGCGGGTGTGGTCCACGTTGGGGAGGCGGTTCTCCACGTCCTGATAGCCCTTGCCGTAGTAATCGTCGGCTTTCACATCCAGCAGTTTCACTTTCCTGGCGGAGTCGCGGTATTCCGGCATGCCGGTGGCGATTTCCAGCATCATGTCCGCCAGTTCCTTCACCGAATGGCTGTTCCTGGGGTTGCCGATATTGTAGATACGGCTGCTGGTGGCACCGTCCTTGTTCTCGATGATCTTCATGAGGGCATCGATGCCGTCATCTATATAGGTATAGGCGCGCTTGCGTGTACCGCCGTCCACCAGTTTGATGTTCTCGCCGCGCACGATCTGCCCCAGGAACTGGGTGACGACGCGGGAGCTGCCCTCCTTGGGTGTATAGATTGAATCCAGTCCCGGACCGATCCAGTTGAAGGGCCGGAACAGGGTGAAATCCAGTTTCTCCTTGACGCCGTAAGCCCAGATGACGCGGTCCATGAGCTGCTTGGAGCAGCTGTATATCCAGCGCTGCATGGGGATCGGTCCGAGGATGAGTTCCGAACTGTAGGGGTCAAAACCGGGGTCGCGGCACATGCCGTAAACCTCGGAAGTGGACGGGAACAGCACGCGCTTCTTGTATTTCACGCATTGGCGCACGATCGGCAGGTTGGCCTCGAAGTCCAACTCGAATACCCGCAGCGGATCCTGCACATAGGTGGCGGGCGTGGCGATGGCCACCAGCGGCAGCACCACATCGCACTTGCGCACGTGATACTCCACCCATTCCCTGTTGATGGTGATGTCACCCTCGAAGAAATTGAAGCGTTTATTGTCGAGCAGATCGCTCACCCGTTCCGAAAACATGTCCATGCCGTGGACTTCCCAGTCGGTGTTTTCGATGATGCGGTTGCTCAGATGATGGCCGATGAAGCCGTTCACGCCCAGGATGAGAATTTTTCGCACGCTCAATCTCCCAAAGACAAAGGATGATTTCCATAGTGCTCAGCCAAGCGCGCCGCATCCATGGCCGCGCCGTCCAACTCAAGAATAACGACTTCAAGGCGCCGGCGGTCGCCGCAATCCGCGTAACAACGGCCCTGCTCCACATATAAAACCGCCTTGCCATGCCGCGCGGCCTCAGCGGCGTAATGACTGCGAAGGATACGCAGCGGCTTGCCATCGCAAACGCTGAAGGCGCCAGGATAGGGTGGAGCCACGGCGCGGATGAGATTATGGACCGCCAGCGCGGACTGGCGCCAATCAATGCGGCCGTCCTGCGGGCTGCGGCGGCCGAAATAACTCCCGGATTTCAAATCCAGTGGTGTGCGCGGCGCATTCCCGTCAATCAGCGCCGGCAGGCAGCGGTTCAGCACCAGCTCCGCCGCCACCGTCACCTTGTTGAAAACCTCAAAGGCGGTGTCATCCGGCAGGATCGGCACCGCCTGCTGATCCACCAGATCGCCGGCGTCAGGCTTCACCTCCATATAGTGCAGGCTGGCGCCGGTCTCGTGCTCGCCATGGATGATGGCCCAGTTCACCGGCACCCGGCCGCGATATTTCGGCAGTAGCGAGCCGTGCAGGTTGAGGGCGCCGCGTCGCGGAATACCGAGCAGCGCCGCCTTGAGCATGAAGCGGTAATAGAAAGAGAACACGAAATCCGGCTTGAGCGCCGCGATGCGTTCCGCCAGCTCCATGCTGTTGGGGTTCTCCGGCGTCACCACCGGAATATGATTCAGTTCCGCGAGCCGCCGGACGCTGCCAAACCAGAGGTTCTCGCGCGGGTCGTCTTCGTGAGTCACCACCAGCGGAATCTTGACCCCGTGGGCCAGCAGCACCGACAGACAGCGCACGCCCACATTGTGGTATGCGAAAACGACTGCGCTGGTATCTGTACTTGAAGTCATTTCACAAATGCATACTGGAAAACCCCTCTCCCTCTGGGAGAGGAGCGAGGGGTGAGGGTTCGGCGGAACTGCCCGCGTTGGATCCCGGGCACACCCTCACCCTACCTTCGGGCACCCTCTCCCAAAGGAAGAGGGAAAGCAAATCCCCTCCCCGGTAGCGAGAGGGATTCATGAAAAAATTTCCGGAAACGAACGCAGAAAAACCATTCGCCCTGAGCGTAGCATCGAAGATGCGAAGTCGAAGGGTGAGGCCCTCCTGATAGAGAGTGTTTCGACCTCGCTTCGTTGCGCCTGGCCTGAGCGTAGCCGAAGGGTTCAACACGAACGAATGCATATTTTTGAGGTCGCTTCTAATCATCTGTGTTTTTCTTTTCCAGTATGGCTCGTATCAGGT
>DAHVFI010000299.1 GCA_027317045.1 Gammaproteobacteria bacterium | reverse complement strand
CCATGATGAGCGCGCCGGCCGAGAGCGGCGAGGGTTCCGGTAAGCCCACCAGTACCAGCGTGCCATCCCGGCGCAGCAGCCCCAAATAGGCGTTGTAGTCATGCGGTGCGGAGACCGTATCGAGCATGAAATCGAAGCGCTTGGCATGCTGGGTGAAGACCTGCGCATCGCGGGTGGCTATAAAATCATCGGCCCCCAGCCGCAGCGCATCCGGGCGCTTGTCCGGTGAATGACTGAGCACGGTCACCTGTGCGCCCATGGCGTGGGCAAGTTTCACCGCCATGTGGCCCAGGCCGCCGAGTCCCACGATCCCGACCCGGCTGCCGCTGTGTACCGCGAAATGCCGCAGCGGTGAGTAGGTGGTGATACCGGCGCACAGCAGCGGCGCGGCGCGCTCCAGCGGAATGCCCTCTGGAATCCGCAGCACATAGTCCTGGTTCACCACGATGCGCGTGGAATATCCGCCGTAAGTCGGGGTTTTGCCGTCCCGCTCGTAGCTGTTGTAGGTGAAGGTCGCGCCCTGTTCGCAAAACTGCTGCTCGCCGGCCCGGCAGGCTTCGCACTCGCGACAGGAATCCACGAAGCAGCCGATCCCGACGGTGTCGCCTGCTTTCCATTGGGTGACTTTGTCCCCGAGCTTTGCGATGGTGCCCACAATCTCGTGTCCCGGCACCATGGGAAAGATGCTGCGGCCCCATTCGTCGCGGGCCTGGTGAACGTCCGAATGACAGATGCCGCAGTAGCGGATGTCGATCAGCACTTCATGGGCGCGGGGTTCGCGCCGCTCGATGCTGAAGGGCTCGAGCGGCGCCTTGGCGCGCTTGGCGGCATAAGCAGGTGTCTTAAGCATTGTTTGCTTCCATGGAGGAATTAGAATGTTGTCCACGTACCAAAGAAAATTGTGGGAGCGGCGATACTCGCCGCGATGGTTGAGGAATCGCGGTCGGTACGACCGCTCCCACAAAAGAATAGCTCATAGTTGCTTGAGGTGCAGCCGAAACTCAACACCCCGCAATTATGACTTGAAATTCGCTGCGCTCACCGACAACTTACGATTGTATTGTCAATGACAATGTTCTACGGCTCAATCGCAGGAAACGCCGCAGCAGCAACGCCGCCGCCACCGTGAGTCCGGCGATGAAACCCGCCCAGATCATCTGTGGGCCCAGATGCAGCGGGATGCCGAACAGCCACGCCAGGGGAAATCCCACCAGCCAGTAAGCGATGACGGTGATGATCATGGGGATGCGCGTGTCCTTGTAGCCACGCAGCGCACCGGCGGCACTGGTCTGCAGGCCGTCGGAAAGCTGGAAGAGGGCGCCGATATACAACAGGCTCACGGCAATGTGCGCCACACCCGCGTCGCGGGTATAGATATCCACGATGAGCCGCGGGAACAGCAGCATGCTGAGCGCCGACAGCAGTTCGAAGCAGGCGCACAGGCCGATGCCGGCGAAACCTGCGAGGCGCGCGCCTGTCGGATCACCGCGACCCAGCGCATGCCCCACGCGCACCGAAATGGCGAGCGCGATGCTCATGGGCACCATGAATACAAAAGACGCGTAGTTGAGCGCGATCTGATGGGCGGCCACGATATTGGTGCCGAGCGTGCCCATCATCAGACCCACACCCGCGAATAGCGATGATTCCATGAAGATGCCGATGGCGATGGGTACGCCCAACCAGATCAATTCCCGCTGCGGCTTCCACTGCGGCCATTCGAAGTGCTTGAATATTTCCAACCTACGGTACAGCCTGCGGCGGCGCATATATAACCACAGTGCCAAAAACATTAGCCACTGGCTGGTGGCGGTGGCATAACCGCAACCGACGGCGCCCAGCGCAGGTAATCCCAGTTTGCCGTACATCAGTACGTAATCGAGCACGCCGTTGACGGCCAGCGCGCCCAAGGCAATCGCCAGCAAGGGCCGTGTATGACCGATACCTTCGCTGGTGAAACGCAGCGTCTGGTACAGACACACGCCGGGCATGCCCCAGGCGAGGGCATCGAGATAGGCGCTGGCATTGGGAATGATGGCGGATTCGATATGGATGTCGCGCATGAAGGAGGTGGTGTGACGCAACAGAAAAAACCCACCCCAGCCGAGCACCTGCGACAGCCACGCCATTTGCTGCGTGTAGTGACCGATCTCACGGCTCCTGCCGGCACCGTACAAGTGTGCGGTGGTGGGCGATTGCGCCATGAGCACACCCATCGCAAACAGAAACACCGGTGCCCAGAGATTTGAACCCACCGCCACGGCGGCCAGGGTGTTCGCGCCCAGCAGCCCCGCCATGATGGTGTCGGTGAGTCCCATGCCCACCAGCGCCAGGTTGTGAATGATCAGCGGTCCGGCCAGCGCCAAGGCGGCGCCGGCTTCGGCGCGCAGCAGCGGCCAGCGACGTACGGTTGGGGCACCGGCCGTTGAAGGCTCGCTGCGCTGGGGAAGGGATGGTTGCATAGAATATTGAAGCGTTTTGGCGCATAAGCATGCGCTTGACGGCGGGTGGATAATAACAGGAGCGTTGCAGGAGCGGGCTGTGGCATCATGCTTCGACCTCAGCTTACGCCGTGCCGCTTCAACAGGAGAGTTCCATGATCAATCTGCCCCGTCCCATCGCCGTTCTCGGCGGCGTGCGTATTCCGTTCTGCCGCAATAACACCCATTACATGCGCCTCGGCAACCTGGAGATGCTGGGTGCCAGCGTCAAGGCGCTGGTGGACCGGTACAACCTGAAGAACGAAATTCTCGGTGACGTGGCGGCGGGTGCGGTGATGAAACATTCCCGCGACTGGAGCATGACGCGCGAGGCGGTCTTGTCGAGCGGCCTGCATCCGCACACGCCCGGGCACAATCTGGACCGGGCCTGCGGCACTTCACTCTCCACCGCCATCGAATTGGGCACGCGCATCGCCGTGGGCGAGCTGGATTCCGCCATCGCCGCCGGCGTGGATTCCGCCAGCGACGTGCCCATCGTTTTCGGCCGTCACTATCAGCAGATCCTATTGGACCTGAATCGCGCCCGTACCTTTGGCCAGCGTCTCAAGGCGATTTCGCGCTGGCGGCCCAGCGACCTGAAACCCCATTTCCCGGCAGTCACAGAATCGCGCACGGGTCTGTCCATGGGCCAGCACTGTGAACTCATGGCCAAGGAGTGGAAGCTCACCCAACATGAAGAGGACGAACTGGCGTATGCGAGCCACATGAAGGCCGCGGCGGCCTGGAAAGAAGGCTTCTACCAGGATCTGGTGATACCTTTCAACGGCGCGGACCGTGACAACAACGTGCGCGCTGATACCACGCTGGAAAAACTCGCCAAGCTCAAACCGGTATTCGACAAAACCGGCGGCGGTACACTCACCGCCGGCAATTCCACGCCGCTGACCGACGGTGCTTCAGCCGTATTGCTGGCGAGCGACGCATGGGCCAAGTCCCACGGTATTCCAGTACAAGCCTATCTTACCCACTTCGCGGTGGCGGCAGTGGACTTCTCCTCCATCAGCGGCATTTACCGGGAAGGTTTGCTTATGGCACCCACATACGCGGTTCCGAAGATGCTGGACGCCGCTGGTCTCAAACTCCAGGATTTTGATTTCTATGAAATCCATGAAGCTTTCGCAGCCCAGGTACTCTGCACACTCAAGGCCTGGGAGTCGGAAGACTACTGCCGCACACGTCTCGGTCGCAAAGCCGCGCTCGGCTCCATTGATCGCAGCAAATTGAACGTGAAAGGCGGCAGCGTGGCGCTGGGTCATCCCTTCGGCGCCACCGGCGGACGTATCGTCGCCGGACTCGCCAAGTTGCTGGCGCAGAAAGGCAAGGGCCGCGGTCTGATTTCCATCTGTACCGGCGGTGGCATGGGTGTGACTGCCATTCTGGAACGCTGAACAAGTCGTTTTGAAAAGCAAACCCCGCTGCTGTAAAAACAGCGGCGGGGTTTATGTCCACGATTCACATCAAATGTTGGAGGTGCAATTCGGGCAACGCTTGGCATGGATGTTGATGGCGGAACAGCACTGCGGACATTCCTTGGTGGTGGGCGCCACGGTTTCCGACTTATGCATCGCATTCTGCAGTCTAGCCATGAAACGTATAAGGATGAATACGGCAATGGCGATGATGATGAAGCTGATCACAGTATTGATAAATAACCCATAGTTGAGCGTCACGGCGCCGGCGGCATGCGCCTGGGCGATGGTGGCATAGGGCGGTGGCAGTTTGACGCCATCCTTGAGCACCACGAACAGGTTGGAAAAATCCACGTTGCCGAGTGCCAGTCCGATGGGCGGCATGATCACGTCATCCACCAGCGATTTGACGATGGCGCCGAAGGCCGCGCCGATGATAATACCCACGGCCATGTCCACCACATTGCCGCGCATGACAAAGCCCTGGAAATCTTTTAGAACTGACATGACTGGCTCCTTAATTGGTTACCAAAATTGATGATTTACCACAGTTTTCCTTTTTTCCAAGAGGCTTTCGCCCCAAGGTAAATATACCCCGAAACCCATGCATTAAATTCCGGCATGTCCCGAGCCAAGCGCGTCCCACGATACTCATGCCATAATTATCCACACCTTGATTTTTTATACCGATGCCGGCATCCACCCAACAATCACGCGATCCAAACCCGCAGACGGGCGTGCTGGTCACCAATCTGGGGACGCCGGATGCGCCCACGCCGGCGGCGCTGCGCCGCTATCTCGCCGAGTTTCTTTCGGACCCCCGGGTGGTGGATCTACCCCGTCTCCTATGGTGGCCGCTTCTGCATGCCGTGGTATTGCCGTTCCGGCCGAAGCGCTCCGCCGAAGCCTACGCACGCATCTGGACGCCCGCGGGATCACCGCTGCTGATGCATAGCCAAGCCATGGCGGCGGCGCTTCGCAAGGAATTGGAAACGCGCACCGGCAGGAGGCTGCCGCTGGCGCTCGGTATGCGCTACGGCAATCCCTCACTGCCCGAAGCGTTGCTGGAGCTTGCCGCCGAAGGGGTCACCCGCATCGTGGTGTTGCCGCTGTATCCGCAATATGCCCGCGCCACCACCGGTTCCACGGTGGCCCGATTGAAATGCCTGGCCTCGCCGCCGCTCCTCTGCATTGAGGGTTATGCCGGTCATCCGGCTTATATCAACGCCCTGGCTGCTAACGTCCGCGACTACTGGAAAAAGCATGGCCGCGGGCGGATGCTGTTGATGTCCTTCCACGGCATCCCCAAACAGATGGTGCGCAGGGGTGATCCCTACGCGGATCAGTGCGCACTGACCGCACGCCAGCTGGCAAGCGCATTGGAGCTGCGTGAGCAAGACTGGCAACTGACTTTCCAGTCGCGCTTCGGCAAGGCCGAATGGCTTACGCCTTACACGGATATCACTCTGCAGGAATTGGCGGCTCGCGGCCTTAAAAATATAGACGTTATTTGCCCGGGTTTTGCCGCCGACTGTCTCGAAACCTTGGAGGAAATCGCCCTGCGTTACGCGGAAACTTTCCGGACAGCGGGCGGCCAAGCGCTGCGCTATATCCCGGCGCTCAATGACCGCGTTGATCATATACGCGCGCTTGCCGATCTGGTCATGGCGCGCCTCGCGGACTGAACGTCACGGCATGCTCGGCAACTTCCTGGAAATCAGCATCCAAACAGCGGATATCCTGGCTTCCCTGGATTTCTATATGCGCCTGGGATTCGAACGGGCGCCCGTCAACGACGTCTGGGCCCATCCCTATGCGGTACTTACCGATGGCCATGTGTACTTGGGTTTGCACCAGCAGGCTTTCCCTTCACCCTCGCTCACCTTCGTGCAGCCGCAGCTACGCAGGCAAGTGGCTGAGTTCGAAACGCTGGGCATCCAGTTCGAATTCTGCAAACTGGGCGAAGACCAGTTCAATGAGGCGGGTTTCTATGATCATGACCGGCAGATGATCACGCTGCTGGAGGCCCGGACCTGCTCGCCCGTGAACACGCGGGTGAGCGGCGCCCTGTGCGGTTACTTCGATGAATACCGTCTGCCGGTGCGGAATCTGCAGGCCAGTTGCCGGTTTTGGGAACAACTGGGCTTGATAAATACCGGCCCGGATGCGGCGCAGCCGCATAGTGTGCGGCTCGCCACCGGCGGACTGAATCTTGGGCTGCAGGAATCCGCCACACCCGGCCGGCCGCTGGTGGTGTTTGTACACACTCGGCCTGGGGACCTCGCCCAGCAGCTGATGCAACGCAATATTCCAGTCACGCCGCCACCGCCGCCAGCGGCCGGCGTGTTGTTGACTGCGCCTGAAGGCACGCAACTGTTGATCATCGGCAACGATTCCTGAAATGAACTGCGCATGCTAGAGTGCGCGGCGCTCACAAAAAGACACAGACATGCACCCATCCATCGCCAATATCGGCAACACACTCCTGATCGCAGCCCTGGTGCTGTTCGTGCTCTACCGCCGCTTCCAGCGGAATTTCGGCAGGCAACCTCTGCGGAAGAATAGAATGATCTTCCGCATGCTGGTGCTGGGTGGGTTCTGCCTGGTGCTGCTGCTATCGCCTTACGCCTCCACCAAGAGCTTTGCTGCAGCGGTCCTCGGCGCGGTCATCGGCCTGGGATTAGCGCAGTACGCCACCGCCCGCACGCTATTTGAGGTCACTCCCGAGGGCAGGTTTTTCACTCCCAACGCCTACATCGGCATGACCGTGACAGCGCTTTTCATCGGCCGGCTCATTTACCGGTTCGTGGTGCTGTATCCCATGATTCACGCTGGCGTGCGTCAGAGCGCGCAAAACCCAGCCTTGGGGATGGGCGCGTTCACCCGCTACGAGCGCAGCCCCCTGACTCTGGGAATCTACTTCCTGTTGGCGGGTTATTACATCTTTTATTATGCTGGCATACTCATCAAGAGCCGCGAAGCGCATGTCGGCAGCGGGGATAATGGGCGATCGAAATTCATCCGTTGAATTCCGCTATTCCACATAGACAGGCAGCCTGGAACCGCTGCTACACTTCGATGCAAGTCAGCGGGAGAAACGCATGTTAGTGCAAATTAATTATGCAGCCGTGGCGGTGGCCGGTATCGGCGGGTTCATCGTCGGGGCCGTGTGGTATCTGCCGTTCACCTTCGGTCCACTGTGGCTCAAGGCCAATCCGCATGTATTGCAGGACCTGGAATCCGGCGGCCGCTGGCAGCGCTACTTGGTGGCGCTTGGCTGCAGTATCCTGCAAGCCTTGGTTTTGGCGCTGTGTCTGATATACATGGGGCATAATGCCGGTCTGGGCACCGCGCTGATTGTGGCAGCGCTGTTGTGGCTGGGTTTCACGGCCGCGCCTTCACTGGTGGACACGCTCATCTCGCGGCGCAAAGTCGCCGGCTGGCTGGTGGATACCGGTCACCGTCTGCTCGCCATGCTGGTGATGGCATTCCTGCTGACGGCTTGGCCGTAACCGGCAGCGCTTCTTAAAGCATCAAGCTAGCAAGACTGCAACCCATCAATCCAAGTCTGGAAAGCGCCGCGCTCTCCCGCATCAGGTGCAGGGCACGAAGGCTACTCGGTTGCGGCCCTGTTTTTTGGCTTCGTACATGGCGTGGTCCGCGATCTTGAACAATTCCTCGAATTTTACCGGCTGGCCTTGGAGCCGTGCGGTGACCCCAATGCTGGCGGTGACTGTGACACCTTCGGGGCGCAGCGCTTCAATAGCCTTGCAAATATCCTGAGCGCGGCGTTGGGCATCACTCGGCTCGCAGTGATTCAGCAGCACCACGAATTCCTCGCCGCCCACACGCGCCGCCAGATCGCCGTCACGGCAGGCCTGTTGCAGCATCTGCCCGGTTTGTGCCAGCACATTATCTCCAGCCAGGTGGCCGTGGTTGTCGTTGATGTTCTTGAAGTGATCCAGATCAATCACCAGCAGGCTCAGGGGATAATCATAGCGTGCAGCATTGCTGAAATACTTGGGCGCGAATTCCCGCAAGGAATTGCGGTTGTAGAGTCCGGTAAGCTGGTCTTTCATCGCCATCTGGTAAAGCTGATGCGATTGCTTTTCCACCTGATCCAGCAACTGCTTGTTGATAATTAAATTGCGTACCCGCGCGCGTACTTCCTCTTCCAGCGGCGGTTTGGTGGTGTAGTCATTGACACCCAAACGGAACAATTCGATGCGGCGCGAGGGGTCGTCTACGCCGGAAAGCGCAAGAATCGGCACGCGGCGTTTCGGGGTGGTCAAATTGCGTACCCGGTTCACCAGGCCAACGCCGCTGATGGAACCCTCCAACAGAATGTCGCTGATGATGAGGTCATAATCCTCTTTCTCGAAGGCCGCCAGCGCCTCATCTGCCAGCCGGAAGTGATCCACGTGCAGGTTCATCTGCAGCAGCAGTTTGATAATAATATGCGCCGCCACCTGGCTATCCTCGATGTACAGTACCTTGCCGTGCACTTCCTCCTGCTCATCCAGGAAAAAGCGGCTCAATCGGTCAGTGAGTTCCTTGGCGTCGGTGCGTTCCTGGATTTCGGTGACGCCCGCCTCGAAGGCTTCATGGCGCAGCCGCTGGTCGTCGGTGGAGGTCAGCAGTATGTAAGGTGTCTTGAGATACTGGGGCAGTGAGCGCACCTGTTGGCAGAGGGTGATGCCATTCATGCCCGGCAATGTCAACGCCGCACACACCAATCCTACCGGCTCCTTATGCAACACGTCCACGGCTAGCTCGGCGCTATCCACGGAGATCGGGTGATGACCAAGATTCGCCACCATCTTGTGGAGGACGGTGCGGAAAACCTTGGAATGGTCAACGATGAGAATGTTCATGCGTGTGGGCAGCTGTCCTATGGTGGCAGCAATCAACAGCAGTGTACTCGCCCGCGCCGTCGCCGGCACGATGCGGCCCTCGGAGCCGAAATTTCGGGCTGCCGGCGTATAATCCAAGCTCCTCGGTAGTGGATGCTGTGCCGCCCGGTTATCACCGGAGCGTGCACGACCACGCTCTTTCCCGGTAAAGGCTTCGCATGAAAAAAAGTAACGTCTATGTTGTGCTGTTGGTATTGTTGATCGCCATCGCCGTCATCGGTGTGTTCTGGCATCCCTTCTGGTGGTTGTTCATCATTGTGGGCGCCTTGGTGGTGCTCGCCATTTATGATCTCACCCAGACACACCACACCATCCTGCGTAACTATCCGATCTTCGGCCATTTCCGCTATGCCTTCGAGGACATGCATACCCAGATACGCCAGTACTTCATCGAAGGCGACATGGAAGGCCTGCCCTTTGCCCGCGAGCAGCGCGAGATGGTGTACGAGCGTGCCAAGAACGTGGGGTTGGTGCATCCCTTCGGCACCATCGAGAACGTCTATCGTAGCGGCTACGAATGGATCAACCATTCCATCACCGCACTCTGGCCCCAGAAGCAGGAACCGCGCGTAAAAATCGGCGGCAGCCAGTGCACCCGGCCGTATATGGCTTCGCATTTCAACATTTCCGCCATGAGTTTCGGATCGCTGTCCACCAATGCCATCCAGGCGCTCAACTCCGGCGCCAAGCTCGGTGGCTTCGCCCACGATACCGGCGAAGGCGGCATCAGCCGCTATCATCTGAAAGCCGGCGGCGATCTCATCTGGGAACTGGGCACCGGCTACTTCGGTTGCCGCGCGCAAGACGGAAAATTCGACGCTGTTCAGTACCGGGAACACGCCACCCTCGACAACGTAAAGATGATCGCCATCAAACTTTCCCAGGGCGCCAAGCCGGGCGGCGGCGGTATCCTGCCGGCGGCGAAAGTCAGCCGCGACATCGCCGAGGCGCGCGGCGTGCCCATGGGCAAGGACGTGGATTCGCCGCCCTACCACAGCGCCTTTTCCACACCGCGCGGAATGCTGGAATGGGTGCAGCAGTTGCGGGACATGAGCGGCGGCAAACCGGTGGGTTTCAAACTCTGTCTCGGCCGGCAGGATCAGTTCATGGCCATCCTCAAGGCCATGCTGGAGACCAAAATTCTGGTGGATTTCATTACCGTGGACGGCGGCGAGGGTGGCACCGGCGCCGCGCCCCAGGAACTCTCCGACTTCATGGGTACGCCGCTGTTGGATGCCCTGATCTTCGTGCACAACGCGCTGGTGGGCACGGGCTTGCGAACGGAAATCCGCGTCATGGCCAGCGGCAAAATCGTCAGCGGTTTTGACGTGGCGGCCAAGATCGCCATAGGCGCGGACCTGTGCAACTCGGCGCGCGGCATGATGTTCGCGCTCGGATGCATTCAAGCGCGCCGCTGTCATACCAACACCTGCCCGACCGGCGTCGCCACCCAAGACCCGTCGCGTGTGCAAGGGTTGGTAGTCAAAGACAAGGCCCAGCGCGTCTGCAACTACCACCACAACACCGTCCGGCAC
>DAHVFI010000281.1 GCA_027317045.1 Gammaproteobacteria bacterium | reverse complement strand
CCGGCGGTTAGCGGTGCTTTCCTGTTGCTGGTTTGCGTGTTGCTGATCGGGCGTTTCTATTATGCCCGCAGTTTTCTCCTTACGGCCTACTGCCTGAGCTTTGGATGGCTGGTGGTCGGCATGCATTTGCGGCGGCGGTACCTGATCCCGCGGCTCGCCGTTGTTGCAGAAGGGACCGCACCGGACTTGATTGCTGTACGGGGTGTGAAGTGGCAAGTGCTGGTAGAACCGTCGCTGTCAGAGTTTGAAGTTGATGGTGTAGTGGTTGATCTGCATGCCAAACTGTCGAACCACTGGCTGCGGTTTGTTGCCGATTGTGCGCTCAACCGTGTTCCCGTATATCACTCGGGTTGGGTACACGAATCCATCACTGGCCGAACTTCAATAGACCAGATGTCAGAAACTTTCATGAGCTCCCTGGAGCCACCGGCGGTGTATCTTCTGGGCAAACGTCTCTTTGATCTGTTGCTGGTACTGGCCTTATTGCCAGTGGTTATACCCCTCATGTGTTTATTGGCGCTCATCATAAAAATGGATTCGTCGGGACCGGTGTTCTTCACCCAGCCACGTATCGGGCAGGGCGGGCGCATCTTTTTGATGTTAAAATTCCGCAGTATGCATTTGGAATCCGAGAATGATGGTGCACGATTTGCGGATCATGCGGATCCACGCATTACCCGAATCGGTGTGGTATTGCGCAAATGGCGGTTGGACGAACTGCCGCAGATCTGGAATATATTGCTCGGTCATATGAGTCTGGTAGGGCCCCGTCCCGAACAGGTATCCTTTGTGAAGGAATTCGAGGCGCAGATTCCTTTTTATAATTACCGTCACATTATCAAGCCGGGTATCACCGGCTGGGCGCAGGTGACGCATGGATACACGGCTGATGTGGAGTCTACGACCGAGAAATTGGAACGCGACATCTACTACATCAAGCACATGTCTTTCTGGCTGGATTTCTCCATACTTATCCGCACCCTACGCATATTAGTGACCGGGTTCGGCTCCCGCTGATCAGACGTCAGATGCCTGGAAAACTGTTTATCAAAACCTTCGGTTGCCAGATGAACACGTACGACTCCGGGAAAATGGCGGAGGTGCTGCGGGATTCCCATGCTTACGAGCTGACGGCACAGGCCGAAGAAGCGGACGTGATCCTGCTGAATACCTGCTCGGTGCGCGACAAGGCCCAGGAAAAAGTCTTCTCCCAGCTGGGGCGCTGGCGCGAGCTCAAGCAGCAGCGCCCTGATCTCATCATCGGCGTGGGCGGCTGCGTGGCCAGCCAGGAGGGCGCGGGCATCGTGAAGCGGGCGCCGTTCGTGGATCTGGTATTCGGACCCCAGACCCTGCATCGCCTGCCGGAAATGCTGGAGGAAACCCACCGCACGCAGCGTCCGGTGGTGGATATTGCGTTCCCGGAAATCGAGAAATTCGACAATCTGCCCCCGCCAAGGGCGGAGGGCGCCACCGCCTTCGTCTCCATCATGGAAGGCTGCAGCAAGTACTGCAGTTTCTGCGTGGTGCCCTATACCCGCGGCGAGGAAGTCAGCCGGCCGTTCGATGATGTGATTGCGGAAATCGCCGAGCTGGCGGAGCAGGGCGTCATGGAAGTGACCCTGCTGGGCCAGAACGTGAACGGCTATCGCGGCGTGAGACACGATGGCTCAATCGCCGATCTCGCCCTGTTGATCGAATATGTGGCCGCCGTGGACGGCATCGAACGCATCCGTTTCACCACCTCACATCCGCTGGAATTCAACGAACGTCTGATTGAGGTGTTTGCAAGCGTGGCAAAGCTTGCCAATTACCTGCATCTGCCGGTGCAGAGCGGTTCCGACCGGATCCTCGCGGCCATGAAACGCAACCACACGGTATTGGAATACAAGGCCAAGATCAGAAAACTGCGGGAGGTGCGCCCCGATATCAGCCTGTCCACCGACATCATCGTCGGTTTCCCGGGCGAAACCGCAAAGGATTTCCAGGCCACCATGCAACTGGTGGAAGAGCTGCAGTTCGATCAGGCCTTCAGTTTCATCTACAGCCGGCGTCCGGGCACGCCGGCGGCAGCCTTTGCGGATGAGGTACCGCACCAGGAAAAAGTGCGACGGCTTGAAGCCTTGCAGGCGCGTATTCATGATTTCGGTCAGACCTACATGCAGCGTCTCGTGGGTACCACCCAGCGGGTGCTGGTGGAACGGCCCGCGACGAAAAATCCGCGCGAACTGGCCGGCAGAACCGAATGCAACCGCTGGGTCAATTTCGCCGGCGACCCTCGCCTCATCGGCCGGTTTGCGCAGGTGGTGATCACCGAGGTGAAGCAGAACTCCCTGCGGGGACGCATCGCCTCCATCGCGGTCGGGACGGCCGCCTCGGCATCCCATGGACTGTGAGCTTGGAATCGCGGCCGGGACGGCCGTTCCTACAATTCTTCTGTGGTAGGAGCGGTGGTATCCGCCGCGATGGTTTCGTGGTTCAGGTGGGAGCGGCGCTCTGAGCCGCGATGGGATTGAAATGCGGGATCGCGACCCGGAGGTTCGCTCCTACGGGAATGGTGCCTTGTAGGAGCGGCGATACTCGCCGCGATGGGTTTGAAATTTGGATTCACGGCCGGGACGGCCGCTCCTACAATTCTTCTGTGGTAGGAGCGGTGGTCTCCGCCGCGATGGATTTGCGGTTTGGGTGGAAGCGGCGCTGACCGCCAGGGGTAAGCGGCGACAGCCGCAACGGGCAGGCAGGAAGCCTGCCCTGGGCTTTCAAGTGGAGCAGGAAGCGGAGCTTGAAAGGCGGAAATGCAGCAATGCAGGAGCTTTAATCTGCCCACGCCGCGATCGAGTGGGCATTCATTATGATTTTTGATTGCTTGTTGTTATTGGCGGCGACACAACCTGACACACTCATACCCTAGGCCTGCATCGAATATCAGTAATAGAAACACATGGATTCGCAACCCGTATCATTGGAACTCACATTGGAGCCCCTGGGCAACGAGCGGCTGGCGAACCTCTGCGGCCAGTTCGACGAGCATCTGCGCCAGATCGAACAGCGCTTGGGTGTCGAGATCAACAACCGCGGCAATCAGTTCCGGGTCATCGGTGACCCAAAGCCGGCGCAGGCGGCGGCGGCGATCCTCAAACAGCTGTATGCCGCCACCGCCCAGGAACGCATCCGCCGCGAGACGGTGCATGTGAGTCTGCAGGAATCCGGCGTCGCCGCCTTGCTGGAGAATCAGGACGAAGCACAGGCGCCGGACGACATCGTGGTGACTACCAAGGAAGGGCGGGTGCGGGGGCGCGGCCCGAACCAGCGGCACTATCTGCAGAACATCGCCGGTCACGATCTGACCTTCGGCATCGGCCCCGCGGGCACCGGCAAGACCTATCTGGCGGTGGCCAGCGCCGTGGCCGCGCTCAACCGCGACCAGGTGCGGCGGCTGGTGCTGGTGCGGCCGGCGGTGGAGGCCGGCGAACGCCTGGGATTTCTGCCCGGAGACCTGACGGAAAAAGTGGATCCGTATCTGCGCCCCATCTACGACGCGCTCTATGAAATGCTCGGCTTCGAACGGGTCGGCAAATTGCTGGAGCGCGGCGTGATCGAGGTGGCGCCGCTGGCGTTCATGCGCGGCCGCACCCTGAACGAGGCCTTCATCATCCTGGACGAAGCCCAGAACACCACCATTGACCAGATGAAAATGTTCCTGACGCGCATCGGCTTCGGCTCGCGCACGGTGGTCACCGGCGACATCACCCAGGTGGACATTCCGCGGCCGCAGCGCTCCGGATTGCGGGACGCGGTGGAGCTGCTGCGCGGCATGCAGGGCGTGAGCTTCACGTTTTTTACGGCAGCCGACGTGGTGCGGCACCCGTTGGTGCAGCGCATTGTCGCCGCTTACGAACAGCGCGATCTGCCGGAAGAACCGAAACGCTGAGCGTTTGCCCTCTTCTTTTTAAAGGGGGGTGAGGGAGGATTTCTGAACATACAAATCCCCCTCTTTCCCCCTTTTTTACAGGGGGAGAATTCACGTGGGAGCGGCGATACTCGCCGCGATGGATCGTTATGAGGAATGATATTGGTAGGAGCGGTGGTACCCACCGCGATGGTTTGAGAATCGCGGCCGGGACGACCGCTCCCACAGGGCGGGGGGAATCGCGGTCGGGCTGCTCCCGGCATCCATGTCTGCGACCTGGGAATCGCGGCGGTGACCGTCGCTCCCACAAAATTTTGCTGCTTCCTGTGGGAGCGGCGATACTCGCCGCGATGGATTTGAAATTTGGGATCGCGACCCGGAGGATCGCTCCCACAAGAAATCTTGTGGGTAGGAGCGGTGGTACCCACCGCGATGGATTTTATGTGAATGATATTTTGTAGGAGCGACGGTCCCCGTCGCGATGGTTCAGGGATCGCGGCCGGTACGACCGCTCCTACAGGAGGCTCAAGGAGGAGCGCCATGCCTAGATCAAATAATTTGCGGAAAGGACGTGTTTCCGAATCCGGCCGAGCTTACATCCTCACGACCGTGACCGCGGAGCGCCGGCCCGTATTTTCGGGCTTGACCTGCGGTCGCGAAATAGCCCAGGCGATTGCACACCATGACGAGGCTGGCTGGAGCAAGAGCCTGGCGTGGGTGGTGATGCCGGATCACATGCACTGGCTGCTGGTGCTCGGTGAGCGTGGTGGGTTGGATGATCTGATGCGCTCGTTCAAGGGTTATACGGCAAGGATATTGAATGAACACTTGCAACGTAAGGGCCAACCTCTATGGCAACCGGGCTATCATGATCATGCGGTGCGCCGGGATGAGGATCTGAGAAAGTTGGCGCGCTATATCATAGGCAATCCGTTGCGGGCTGGGCTGGTGGAAGACATAGGAGAGTATCCTTTATGGGATGCGGTGTGGTTTGAAGAATGAAGAATTGCGGCGGAGACCACCGCTCCCACAAGAGCTTTTGGAATCGCGGGCGGGCTGCTCCCGGCATCCATGTCTGCGACCTGGGAATCGCGACGGGGACCGTCGCTCCCACAA
>DAHVFI010000277.1 GCA_027317045.1 Gammaproteobacteria bacterium | reverse complement strand
CGGGATTCCTGGACGACGCTGCGCGCGTGGATACCGCCTTGCGCTTCGCCGCAGCCTGCGGAGCGCTGGCGGTGATGCGTCACGGCGCTTTCGAGGCCATGCCTGCCTTAGCCGAAGTACAACAATTCCTGCGGGAACATCCGTGAACACGCTGCCGGATTTCCGCTCGCCGGACTTCCTGCGTGCGCATATCGCCCACACCATGGCGTTCTACCACCCGCGCGCCCTCGATCCCAAGGGCGGGTTCTACCAGTATTTCAAGGATGACGGCGCGGTATACGACGCCAGCCACCGGCATCTGGTGAGTAGCACGCGTTTCGTCTTCAACTACGCCATGGCATACCGCGAATTCGGCGATCCATCCTATCTGCATGCCGTGCGCCATGGCGTGCGCTACCTGCGGGAAGTACACCGGGATGCCGCCAGCGGCGGCTATGCCTGGACCCTTTGCGATGGCCGTGCCGAGGATCGTACCAATCACTGTTATGGTGTCGCGTTCGTATTGCTGGCCTATGCGAGTGCATTCAAAGCCGGCATGGCCGAAGCCGCCGGCTGGATGGATGAAACCTGGATGCTGCTGGAGAAATATTTCTGGGATGCGACTGCCGGTCTGTACCGGGATGAAGCATCACCCGGCTGGGTATTCACGGATTACCGCGGCCAGAACGCCAACATGCACCTGTGCGAGGCCATGCTCGCGGCCTTCGAGGCCAGCGGCGCGCCGCGTTATCTGGACCGCGCCTATACATTGGCCGATCACATGACGCGGCGCCAGGCACAGGAAACCGGCGGACTGGTGTGGGAACACTACGACCGCGAATGGCAACCGGACTGGGAGTACAACCGTGACAATCCCAAGCATTTGTTCCGGCCGTGGGGATTTCAGGCCGGGCACCAGACCGAGTGGGCCAAGCTGCTGTTGATACTGGAACGACATCGGCCCGATGCATGGTTGCTACCCACCGCGCAGCATCTGTTCGATACCGCACTGGCGCGCGCCTGGGATATTCAATATGAAGGCATGTATTACGGATTCGCGCCTGACGGCAGCCCCTGCGACACGGACAAATATTTCTGGGTACAGGCGGAAACCCTCGCCACCGCGGCGTTGCTGGCGGCGCGCACCGGCGAGGGAAAATACTGGAGTTCGTATGACGCGCTCTGGTCGTATGCCTGGCGCTATTTTGTGGATCACCAACACGGCGGCTGGTACCGCATCCTGGACCGGGAGAACCGCAAATACAGCGATGAAAAAAGCCCCGCCGGCAAGGTGGACTACCACACCATGGGCGCGTGTTACGAGGTACTCCAGGTGGTGACGGAGCGCTAATCTCCACCATAATGATGACCGCATCCACAAGCGCTGGTTGCCGGAAGTTCGGGGCGAATCGAAGCCATCCGAATCAAGGGAAATCCCCATGTTGAGCCGTGGTAATAACTTTATTCATCTG
This sequence comes from Gammaproteobacteria bacterium, assembly GCA_027317045.1. Lineage (GTDB taxonomy): Bacteria > Pseudomonadota > Gammaproteobacteria > Natronospirales > REEB76 > REEB76. Next base: position 1,677 of record DAHVFI010000277.1, on the reverse strand, counting down.
GCTCTGCTGGCGACTCTAATCACGCTCAGCGGCATCAGCGCGGCGCAGGACGCTGAATATTCACCCGCGAACGCGGTGAATCCGCTGATCGGCAGCCTTCACGGTGGCAACACCTTTCCAGGCGCCACGCTGCCGTTCGGGATGTTGCAATGGAGCCCCGAGAACACCCGCGGCAAACACAACCGTAGCGCCGCGCCGGGCGGTTACCGGTATGACGCCACGCGTATCCGCGGCTTCAGCCTGACCCATTTATCGGGTACCGGCTGCGCCGGCGCCAGCGGCGATGTGCCGTTCATGCCGGTGACGGTTCCGATCATTCGTTCGCCCTCCGCCGACAGCACCGACCATTACTATGCCAGCGATTTCCGTCATGCCGACGAACGCGCCACGGCCGGCGACTACCGTGTACGCCTGGCCAATGGCGTCACGGTACAACTCAGTGCGGCACTGCACAGCGGCATCGCACGCTTCGGTTTTCCCGCGGGCAAGCCCGCGAACCTACTGGTCCGGGTTTCCGATTCGGAGGTCGGCAGCAGTGCTGCCGAAGTCCATGTCGATGACCGCACGCGCACCATTACCGGCTCGGTCACCAGCGGCAACTTCTGCGGTTACCTGGCCAAGGCTGATCGGCGCAGCTACTACACACTGTATTTCGTGGCCGAATTCAATCAGCCGTTCACCGCGACCGGCACTTGGCACGATGCCGCCGTGCATCCCGGCGGCCTGTCCGCCCATGGCGGCACCACCTACGGAGCCAAAGGATTTCCGCCGCCTGACACAGGCTCTGGCGCCTGGGTAAGTTTCGCCGGCCAGCAGGCCCGTCATGTGGTTGTGCGGGTCGGCATCTCGTACGTGAGCCTCGCCAATGCAAGCGCCAACCTGGCGGATGAAATCCCCGAAGGTACCCGCTTGGCGCAGGTGCGGCGACATGCCCACAACGCCTGGGACAAAGCACTCGACAGCATTAAAATTGACGGCGGCACACCGGATCAACGCAGCGTGTTCTACACCGCGCTCTACCATGCGCTGCTCGCCCCCACCGTCTTCAGTGACGCAAACGGGCAGTACCGTGGCTTCGACGGCGCGGTGCACACCGACACCCAGCATGTCCAGTACACCAACTTCTCAGGTTGGGACATCTATCGCACGCAGATTCCCCTCATCGCCCTGCTCGCGCCCCAGAGAACCAGCGACATCATGCAATCGCTGGTCAACGACGCCCAGCAAGGTGGTGGCTTGCCCCGCTGGAGTCTCGCCAACGGTGACACCGGGATCATGGTCGGAGACCCGTCTGCCGCGATTCTCGCGGAGGGAAATGCCTTCGGAGCCACCCAGTTTGATACCCGCGGCGCCTTACGGGCGCTGCTCAAGGGCGCCACACAACCAGGCATCGGACCGGGCGATTCAGTCGAGCGCCCCGGCTTGCGGGCCTATCTGGATGACGGCTACATCCCCATCGGCGGCGGCGCGTATGCTCCGGTCTCCACCTCGCTGGAATACTACACCGATGACTATGCCATCGCCTGCTTCGCCCAATCCCAGGGTGATCTTGCCGACGCCAAAACCTTCACGGCCCGCGCGGCGAACTGGTCGCGGCTCTTCAATCCCGCGACGGGATATCTCCAATCCCGCGTAGGCGGCAGCTTCACCGGTGGCTTTGACCCGGCCAGTCAGGAC
>DAHVFI010000276.1 GCA_027317045.1 Gammaproteobacteria bacterium | reverse complement strand
GCTATCGCACCCAGTTGACGGATTTGTGCCGGGCCCTCGGAGAACTGGGCGTGTGGGTCCGGCTGCATTACGTCTATCCGTATCCGCACGTGAGCGAAGTCATCCCGTTGATGGCGGCAGGCAAGCTGTTGCCGTATCTGGATATTCCCTTACAGCACGCCAGCCAGAAAATGCTCAAGGCCATGCGCCGCCCCGCGGCCGGCGAAAAAGCCCTGCGGCGTATCCGCGAATGGCGCGCCATCTGTCCTGATCTCACCGTCCGTTCGACTTTCATCGTGGGGTTCCCCGGCGAAACCGCAGCGGATTTCGCGGAGCTGCTCGCATTTATAAAGGAGGCGCAGCTGGATCGGGTCGGCTGCTTCACGTATTCACCGGTGGAAAGTGCCGACGCCAATGCCTTGCCCGATTGGGTGCCCGCCGAAGTGGCGGAGGAGCGCCGGCGGCTATTCATGGAAACCCAGGCACAGATCAGCGTCGCACGTTTGCAACGTTTCGCGGGCCGTGAACTCACGGTGCTGGTGGACAGTGTTGTGGATGACAAAGCCATAGCTCGCAGTTTCGCCGATGCGCCGGAGATCGATGGGGTGGTGCAGATATCCAATGCCGCCAAGCTTAAACCCGGTGGGTTTACCAAAGTCCTTGTCACTGCCAGCGATCACTACGATCTCTTCGCCCAGCCGTCTGATTGACGGCGTAAAATGCAGTCGCACACCAGGACTGACGGTCATGCGCATACTTTCCGCCCTCTGGGATTTCGACCATGGCATCAGCGCCATCGACACGGATTATGTGCGTCCGTTGCTGGATGCTAGCCATTTGATCGTACGCGGCGGACGCGCGGCCTTTGTGGACGTGGGCGTAAACCACTCGATACCGTTGTTGCTGGCGGCTCTCCAGGCCAAAAACCTGGACACCGCCGCTGTCGAGTATGTGTTTCTGACCCACGTGCACCTGGACCATGCCGGCGGCGCCGGCCAACTGATGCAACATCTGCCCAATGCCAAGGCCCTGGTGCATCCGCGCGGGGCCGCGCACCTGGTTAATCCGGACAAGCTCATCGCCGGCACCCAGCAGGTGTATGGAGAGCAGAAGTTCGCGGAGCTCTACGGCGAAATCCTGTCGATCCCGGCGGGGCGCATCGTTGAAGTTCAAGATAATGCGCGCTTCCGTCTGGGCGGCAGCGAGTTCCAATGCATCCACACTCCCGGCCACGCGCTGCATCATTACTGCCTGGTGGACCGGGACAGCCACAGCGTGTTCACCGGCGACAGCTTCGGGATTTCCTATCGCGCCTTCGACAGCCAAAAGGGCGCATTTATTTTTCCGGCCACTACCCCCACGCATTTCGATCCGCAGCAGGCGCACGCCTCGCTGGACCGTATCCTGTCATTTGAACCGGCGGCGGTGTTTCTCACCCACTACAGCCGGGTGACCGAGGTTGCGCGGCTCGCTGCCGACATGCATGCCTGCCTTAACGCCTACGTGGACATCGCCCGCAACTGCGCCGGCCAGGGCGAACAGCGCGGCGCCTGCATGCAGAACCTCATGCATGCGTATCTGGTGAAGCGCGTCCGCGAGCACGGCTGCACGCTGGATCAGGCCACGGTGGATTTGTGGCTGGGCATGGACGTGGAACTGAATGCCCAGGGACTGGCGGTGTGGCTGGATCGCCTGCAGCGTTGATTCTGCCTGAGCTTGAACCGTGTTCACCGGCGGCAATCTCTCATATCCGGGTATCCAAAAAAACACCTCCTCTATGGCATCATGCGCATGCCGTTTCCGGGAGCCGCCAGCATGCAGAAATCCACCGCACATATTGAAACCCTCTGCGTGCACGCCGGACATGCGCCGGACGCGGCCACCGCGGCCATAAGCCCGCCGATTCATCTGTCCACCACCTTTGAGCGCGACGCGGACGGCGGCTATCCCAAGGGCTTCAGCTATGCACGCGCCGCCAATCCCAACCGCACGCAGCTGGAAACCTGCCTGGCGGCGCTCGAGGGCGGCAGCGAAGCGCTGGCGTTTTCCTCCGGTGTAGCCGCGGCCATGACGGTATTCCAGGCGCTCAAGCCCGGCGACCACGTGATCTGCACCCAGGATGCCTACCACGGCGTGCAGCGTCTGCTGCGGGAAGTGCTGCAGCCCTGGCAACTGCGCGTGAGTTTCGTGGATGCCGCCGATGCCGATGCGGTGCGCAAGGCGCTCACGCCCGTCACCCAATTAATCTGGGTGGAAACACCGTCTAATCCGTTGCTGCGCATCACTGACCTGGCCGCCATCGCCGAGATTGCGCGGCGTGCGCATGCGCTGACGGTGTGCGACAACACCTTCGCCACGCCGGTGCTGCAGCGGCCATTCGATTACGGCATGGATTTCATCATGCACAGCGCCACCAAATACCTGGGTGGTCACAGCGACGTACTCGGCGGCGCCATCGTGGCACGCACGGCCAGTGCCTTCAGTGAACGTCTGCGGCTGCTGCAATCGGAAGCCGGCGCCGTGCCTTCGCCGTTTGATTGCTGGTTGTTATTGCGCGGTGCCGCCACCTTGCACCTGCGGGTACGCGCGCAGACCGAAAATGCAGTGCGGATCGCGGGGTTTCTTGCTGAACATCAAGCGGTGGAAAATGTCTTTTACCCCGGGCTTGAATCCCATCCCGGCCATGCGCTCGCCAAACAGCAGATGCGCGGCTTCGGCGCCATGCTATCCTTCACGTTGCGCGGCGGTGCAGCCGCTGCCATGCGCGTCGTCGCCAACGCGAAACTGTTTATCCGCGCCACCAGCCTCGGCGGCGTGGAAAGCCTGATCGAACACCGCGCCTCCATGGAAGGTCCCGACACCAAGACACCGGGTAATCTGGTGCGTGTGTCCGTCGGTGTGGAACACGCCGGCGATCTGATTGCCGATCTCGATCAGGCGCTGGCTGCGCTGTAACGCACTGCAACCTTTCCGAAGGAACTGACATGATTCAACGCGCCGCGTCCCTGTTTCTCGGCCTGCTGCTGGTTCCGCCCCCGCTCCTGGCTGGATCCGTAGCGGTTGCCGCACCGGTTGCGCCACCCGCCGCCGGCGTCACCCTCGAACAGATCATGGCGAATCCGGACTGGATCGGGAATCCGCCGGAATGCGCCTACTGGGGTTATGACAGCCGCCACATTTACTATTGGCAAAAACGCGCCGGCAGCGCGTTGCGCGACTTATATGCGGTGAATGTAGCCACGCACGCGGCCCACAAGGTGGCGGATGGTGAACTGGGCAGGGTTTCGGCGCCGGGCGACCGTTTCAATTCCGCGCATACCTTCGAGGTGTTCGTGCGCGACAACAATGTGTTCGTGCGCGCCATGTCCAGCGGCATTCTGCGACAGCTGACCCGAGACACCGTCCCCAAGAGCGATCCCGCCTTTATGGCCGACGGTGTGCATGTGCAGTGGCACCAGGGCAATGACATCTACCTCTATGACCTGCGTACCGGCCTGGTGTCGCTGGCGGCCGATATCCGTCTCGAAGATGATCCCGCCAAATCCAAACCGCCACAGAACTATCTGCAGGCGGAACAACCGCGTTTGTTCGACTTCCTGAGCAGGCGGCAAGCCGACACCGATGCCACACGTCAGCAGCAGGC
>DAHVFI010000270.1 GCA_027317045.1 Gammaproteobacteria bacterium | reverse complement strand
TGAGGGCACCGCCACGCGCAGATACGAATGCCGTGCGGATTTCACCGGCCGGCTTTTTTATCCACACATTCTGTGGATAAGCTTGTGGATGCCTTGTCAGGAAGCACAGTTATTCCGCAGACTTTGCCCAGGACTGTTGGTTTGAGTAATTTTTGTCCGTCGATATTTTCCATGGGAATCAACGCGTTGAAATTTGAATCAAGCACTTGCGCCATCGGTTTGCAGCTCCTACAGTTTGCGCAGCACCAACCTGCCTGAATCCACGGCGACCGGTGAGCATGATAACCTTTGACGCCGGCGGTACGGCCCCGCCGGGTCCGCGTTTGGCGAGTGTGAGGAAACAGCCAGCCGCTGGTTTGACGGGGGTTTTCTGGATACCGCAACCCATCTGAACGCATTTCTGGCCAGCGTGGAACGGCGCGCCTTCCGCATCGCCCAGATGGCCCTGCGCAATCCGGACGACGCCCTTGACGCCGTCCAGGATGCGATGCTGCAACTGGCTAAACGCTACGCACAACGTCCCCAAGAAGAGTGGCCGCCGCTGTTCTACCGCATTCTGCAAAGCCGTATCCGCGACTGCCTGCGCCGCCGGGTGGTCCGCAACCGGGTCATGAGTTTCTTCGGCGGCCAGCGGGATGCGGATGACGATCCACCGGATCCCATCGAGGCAGCCACTGACCCGGCAGATAGGGATCCGTCCGAGCAGGTAGCCCAAGGCGCGGCCATGCAGGCCCTGGGAACCGCATTGGCGGCCTTGCCAGGCCGTCAACGGGAAGCCTTTATGCTGCGTATATTGGAGGGACTGGATGTGGCGGATACCGCCAAGTCCATGGGCTGCTCGGAAGGCAGCGTCAAAACCCATCTCTCGCGAGCGGTGCACAGCCTGCGGGAGACCCTGGGAGAACATTGGTAATTTTTATGCACCAGCATTCTGAAACCGCGTTTCTCAGCAAGGCGCATACGGCCTTTGTGGACAGTCTCGGCCGGCTTGACGCCCGCGTACTGGGACGTTTGCGCGAGGCGCGTGCACGTGCATTGGCGGCTGTCGAACGGCATCCGCACTGGCGGCGCACGCGTTCCTGGACCTTGCCCGCGGGTGCCGCGGCGGTGGTGCTGGTGGCGGTCGCGTGCGGTATCCTCTGGTGGAATCAGAATTCTCAGCCAGCGGTGCCCTTCGCCGCCGGTAACAATACCGAAGACATGGCCATCGTGCTCGGTAACGACAACCTGGATATGTATGCCGACATGGATTTTTATCGCTGGTTGCAGGCTCAGCAGCAGAATGCACCCCAGGACGACTCCGGAGGGAACAGTAATGGTTAAGCAGGGGTGGCTGGTGATGACAGCCTTGTTGGTTGCCATCCCGGTATTCGCGGCTGACCAGAAGCCTGTTCCGCCACCGCCCAAGGCAGATCCGGCGTTGCTGGAATTCCTTGGCTCCTGGCGGGGCAGCGATGGTGAGTGGCTGGATCCCATGACGTTTGCGCGCATAGATCCCGGCAAGCTCGCCGAGGAAAAGGCGCGCCGCGAAGGCAAACCACCAATGCCCGCCAAACAACCACCGCCCAAGCAAGCGGGTGATCGGGAACAAAGCCTATGAGACGCTTGCTAACAATGCTACTGGCGGGTGGCATATTAGCGGTCGCCAGCGCGCCGGTTTTTGCCGACCCGCCGACGGGGCCCGCACCGACTGCGGCGGGACCGGTTCCCTGGTCCAGTCTGACGCCGCCGCAGCAACAATTGCTCGCGCCCTTGAAAACTAAATGGGCAACACTGCCACCCGAGCGTCAGCAGCGCCTTGAGCGCGGTGCGAACCGCTGGGCGCAGATGACCCCCGAGCAGCGTGAGCGCGCCCGCCAGCGCATGCAGCACTGGCGCAGGCTGACACCCCAGGAACGCGCGCAGATCCGCCAGCGTTATCAAACCTTCCGTCAACTGTCGCCGCCGGAACAGCAGCGAATCCGCCAGGAGTTCCGGAGATTCCAACAACTGCCGCCGGACAAGCGTCAGGCATTGCGTCAGCGCTGGCGCAACATGACCCCGGCCCAGCGCCAAGAATTGCGCCGGCGCTGGCATGCGCACCATCCACCACGCTGATTTATCAGGTTGGTAGTTAAAGAACCTTCGTTCGGCCAGGGGTTTTTGGGTGTGAACAAGTGGTTGGCTATTCGGCGGATTTAACACTCTGGATCAGCCGCGTCACCGCTTCCTGGCCGTCGCCGTAAAGCATGCGGGTGTTGTCCATGTAGAACAGCGCATTTTCGATGCCGGAAAAGCCGCGGCCCTGACCGCGCTTGATGACGATGACATTCCTGGCCTTGTCGGCGTTGAGAATAGGCATGCCGTAGATGGGGCTGTCCTTTTTGTTGCGGGCATCGGGATTTACCACGTCGTTGGCGCCGATGATCAGTGACACGTCGGCAGTGGCGAATTCCGGATTGATGTCTTCCAGGTCGGAAATCAGGTCGTACGGCACGCCGGCTTCCGCCAGCAAAACGTTCATGTGGCCCGGCATGCGTCCCGCCACCGGATGGATGGCGTATTTCACCGTCACTCCGCGGTTTTGCAGGAGCTGCGTTAATTCCCAGACCTTGTGCTGCGCCTGCGCCACGGCCAAGCCATAGCCGGGCACGATGATGACTTTGTTGGCATAGGCCATCATCACGCCGGCATCGCCGGCATCAATGGGCTTGAGACTGCCGCTAACCCCCTCGGCACTGCCGCTCGCGGTCTCGCCGAAATTGCTGAACAGTACGTTGGCGATGGAGCGGTTCATGGCTTTCGCCATCAACTGGGTTAGCAGCGTGCCGGCCGCACCCACCACCATGCCGGCGATGATCATGGCGGCATTGCCGATCACGAAACCTTCGAAGGCCACCGCCAGACCGGTGCAGGCGTTGTAGAGAGAGATAACCACCGGCATGTCGGCGCCGCCAATGGGCAGGGTCACGAGAATACCGAACAACAACGCCAAGGCGAAGAACGGTATGACCACATACATGGGCGCGGTGCCGTGCAGCACGATGATCCAGATCCCCAGTGCCAGGGTACTCAGCAGCGCCAGGGAGTTGACGATCTGCTGGAGGCGGTAACGCAGGGATTTTTTGATGAGTCCCTGGAGCTTGGCGAAGGCAATCAGGCTGCCGGAGAAGGACACGGCACCGATAATGCCGCCCACGACCGCCAGAATCGCCGGGGCCAACGCGATAGGTTCGCCGCGGATCAGTTCCTGGGCCGCGATGGCGGCGGCCGCGCCGCCGCCCATGCCGTTGTAAAGCGCCACCATCTGCGGCATGGCGGTCATGGGCACGCGCCGGCCGCTCCACCAGGCCAACACGCCGCCGATGAAGATGGCGACGAGGATGAGACTGTAGTTGTGCATTCCCGGCCACAGGAAGGTGATGAGGCCGGCGATGAGCATGCCGACGCCGGCCCAGATAATGCCGTTCTTGGCGCCCTTGGGCGAGCTCATGCGCTTCAAGCCGATGATGAACAATAGTGCGGCGATGAAATACGCCGCCTGGATCAGGTTATTCGTCACCGAGGCCGCCAGCAGCGTACTCATGCGCGTGAACCTTTGTTTTTGTCCTGGCTGGTTTTGAACATCGCCAGCATGCGTTCGGTGGACACATAACCGCCCACCACGTTCCCCGCGGCCAGCAATACCCCGATGAAACCGATGATCTGTTCCGCCAGGTTGCGGGCATCGCCCAACGCCACCATGGCGCCCACCAGTACGATGCCGTGCACGAAGTTGGAACCGGACATGAGCGGCGTGTGCAGGATCACCGGCACGCGTGAGATCACCTCGTAGCCGGTGAAGGCGGCGAGCATGAATATATACAACGCTATAAATCCGTCTATCATCGTCAGCACCTTTACCGTTGGCTCAGTATTGACAGTTGCATACTAAAGCTAGGAAGTGAGGGGTGAGATGTCAGGAGTGAGGAGTTAAAGTACCTTGACTCGGAATAAAGCGCTGTCATACTTTTGCACGCCTCACGCCTCACGCCTCACGCCTCACGCCTCACGCCTCACGCCTCACCTTCCACCAATTTCCGCGTCGGCTCATGTTTGACCGCGCCATCATGGGTCACTACGCTCTGGGCATACACCTCATCATTCCAGTCAATCGCGAGCTTGCCATCCTTAACGAGCGGTGTGAAGAAATTCAGCAGGTTGCGGGCATACATGTCGCTGGCATGCTCCGCCAACAAGCTTGGCAAATTGGTGGGGCCGCAGATGAGTACGTGACCGTAGCGGAGATCTTCGCCGGGCTTCGTCAACTCACAGTTGCCGCCGGATTCCGCCGCCAGGTCCACGATGACGGCGCCCGGTTTCATGGCGTCCACCATGAGCCGGGTGATAATGCGCGGTGCGGCGCGGCCGGGGATGGCGGCGGTGGTGACGACGGCATCCGCCTGGGCCACATGTTTCGCCAGCACTTCCTGCTGTTTTGTCTTTTCCTCCGTCGTGAGTTCGCGTGCGTAACCACCGCTGCCTTCCGCAGACACGCCGGTGTCCACAAACTTCGCTCCCAGGGATTCCACCTGTTCGCGCGCCGCCGCGCGCACATCGTAGCCTTCCACCATGGCGCCGAGCCGGCGCGCGGTGGCGATGGCCTGCAGTCCCGCCACGCCCGCGCCGATCACCAGCACTTTCGCCGGACGGATGGTGCCGGCGGCGGTGGTGAGCATGGGGAAGAAACGGCCCAATTTCTCCGCGGCGATGAGCGCGGCTTGGTAGCCTGCCGCCGCGGCTTGGGAGGACAGCGCGTCCATCGTCTGAGCGCGGGAGATGCGCGGCACCAGTTCCATGGCGAAACTAGTGACTTTGCCATCGCGTAAGGCTTTTACCACATCAAGATTGCGATGCGGGTTTAGCAAGCCGATGAGTATCGAACCTGCGTGCATGTGCGCGATGTTGGCAGGCAACGGAGCCTGTACTTTAAATACCACGTCGGCGTTGGCGGCGCCGTCGGCGGCGCTGATGAAGCGGGTGTCCGCAAAAGCCTGGTCCGGAAAGCCGGCCAACAGACCGGCACCGCTTTCCATCGACACCTCTACATTCAGAGCCCTGAGTTTGGCGGCCACTGTTGGGCACATGGCCACCCGCTGCTCGCCGGCGGCCTGTTCTTTGGGTACGAAAAGCTTGATGGCCATGTTGTTCTCGGTATCTGGCTATGGACCGCCGTGCGGCATCCGGCGCGGTCTGGAGGAGACATGGGACCACGCGCAGTGTAGGCGCGGACCCCGGTTTTTGCCACCCTGACAGGGGTAAAACATGTTAGCGGAACAAGTTGGCGTTGCTTTTTAAGATGAATTCTGCAATAACATTCGCCCCTTGAGAAGCATTATGGCTGCTTTTGTGTACGACCTTTCACAAGAAGTATTGCGCACTGATGCGGCCGGCATGCCGCTCGAGTGGATCGGTTACGAGGATGCCGTCAAACTGTATTACCTCGAGCAGGTGGCCTATAGCTGCGGCACGCTTTTGTATCGCCTGCACGGCGGCATCTGCGCCAGCACCGGCCGGCAGAGCCTGGTGGATGTTAATTCCATCATCGCCACCTACGGCAACAATCACGCGCTCGCCAAGGCCCGCGAACATTACGTGCCGCCGCTCAACAACCACACCTTGTTCAAGCGCGATGCCAATCTGTGCATGTACTGCGGCCAGCGGTTTTCCGCGCGTGAATTGTCGCGTGAACACGTGACGCCGTTAAGCCGCGGAGGTACCGATACCTGGAACAATGTGGTGGCGGCCTGCAAGCGCTGCAACAACCACAAGGCCGGGCGCACGCCGGAGGAATCGGGCCTGCAGCTGCTGGCGGTGCCGTTCACGCCCAATCATGCCGAGTACATTTTTCTCAAGGGCCGCCGCATTCTGGCGGACCAGATGGAATTCCTGCTGGCGCATTTCCCGCGCACCAGCCCGCTGCACAAACGTATCTCACAACTGCTTGCCTGAATACAAACCACGGCGCATGAATATGCGCGGGTATCGCGCATATTCGTTTTTGTTCAAACTCAAAGCAAAACTCCATTTCAATCCAGAAGCAAGCGATTGCATTTTTGAGCTTGTTTCCGATCAACTATGCTCATGAGTGCGACCCGCGCCGCCGTCGAATTACTAATCCACGATACCGGCGCCGGTGCTGAGTGTCGTTGGCAATCACTGGGCCGCGGTGTGGGCGGTTGCACTTGGCGCGTGGCGTGCGACGATAGCAGCTGGTTTGTGAAAACCGCAGACGATGCATTGGATATGTTCAATGCGGAGGCGGACGGTCTCAAAGCGCTGGCGGAATGCGGAGCCGTGCGGGTACCGCAGGTGTTGGCAACGGGTGAACACCACGGCGAGGCTTTTCTGGTCATGGAAGGGTTGAGGCTGGGCCGTAAAACCGGCGCGGCAGCGGCCCGCCTGGGTGAGGCGCTGGCGCACCAGCATCAACGTCTCGGCGAACGCTTTGGCTGGCACCGGAATAATTTCATTGGCGCGACACCGCAGTTCAATGCGCCGGCGGAGGATTGGGTGCAATTTTTCCGCGACCATCGTCTGGGGTTCCAATTGCGCCTGGCGGCGGAGAATGGCTATCGCGGCGATTTGCAGGAGCGGGGTGCAGAACTCACGGGAAAGTTGCCGGCCTTCTTCATCGGATACACACCCAGACCTTCATTACTGCACGGCGATCTCTGGGCCGGGAATTGGGGCGCGCTGGAAACCGGTGAGCCGGTCATTTTCGATCCGGCGGTGTATTACGGTGATCGCGAGGCGGACCTGGCCATGACGGAATTGTTCGGCGGTTTTTCCCCGGAGTTCTACTCCGCCTACGATGAGCATTGGCCCCGCGATTCGGGGTACCGCACCCGCCGCGACCTCTACAACCTCTACCACGTGCTCAATCATCTGAATCTGTTCGGCACGGGTTATCTTGCCCGGGCGCAACAACTCGTGCAGCGGCTGCTGGCGCAGGTTCGATAAGAAGAACCCGGCACCAACGGCACGCCGGGAATTGACCTATTTACGGGGCTCTGTGGCGCGCGGCTTGTCGAGTACGGCGAGAATGCCGCTCAGAATCGCGCCGGGCGCGGGCGGGCAACCCGGCACCGTCACGTCCACCGGGATGACATCGGCCACGGCGCCGGCACTCGCGTAGCTGCAACCGAAGAGACCGCCGTTGCAGCCGCAATCGCCCAGGGCGATGACCCATTTCGGTTCCGGCGTGGCCTCGTAGGTGCGCCGCAGCGCGTCCTGCATGTGCCGCGACACCGGGCCGGTCACCAGCAGCAAATCGGCGTGGCGCGGACTGGCGACGAATTTGATGCCGAGTCCTTCCAGGTTGTAATAGGGATTGTTGAGGGCGTGGATCTCCAGTTCACAGCCGTTGCAGGAACCGGCGTCCACGTGGCGGATGCACAATGCGCGGCCGTAGATGCGGCGAATCTTTTGCTGCAGTGCATCCTGCTCGCCCCGTTCCGCAGCGGTCAATGGAACGGGCTCGGAGATGATGCCGATGCGGGTGATTTGCTTCAGGGTGCGCAGCATGGGAATGCCACCGTTACAAGTCGTGTCCGCTGTAGGACAGGTTGAAAGATTTATTGATCAGCGGGAAATCCGGCACGATGTTTCCGATCACCGCGTGTTCTATCACCGGCCAGTTCTGCCAAGAGGGATCATGCGGGTGACAGCGGCGGATCAGGCCGTCTTCGCCGGGTTCCAGGGCGATCAGCACCGGGCCGCGCCAGCCTTCGATCCAGCCGATACCCAGCCGTTTCGCGGGCGGCGGCAGAGATAGCTGGAGTTCTCCGCCGGGCAGGTTTTCGAGCAAGAGCTGACACAAGCGCAGCGATTCCAAAGTTTCCTCAAACCGCACCGCCACCCGGGCGGCCACGTCGCCCTGGAGCCCGCCCTGCATGCGCACCGCGAGCTTGTCGTAAGGCGCGTAGGCGTGGTCGCAGCGTATATCCCAGGATTGGCCGCTGGCGCGTCCCGCGAGACCGATGAGCCCGAGTTGTCTGGCGAGGGCCGGTGGCACGCAGCCGGTGCCGGTGAAACGATCCTGGAGGCCGGCGTGATCGTCGTAGATTTCATGCAGCGTGCTGATTTCCGCAACCAGTGGCGGCAAGCTCTCGATCAGGGCACGGCGATTCGCTTCATCGAGATTGCAGCGGATTCCTCCAG
>DAHVFI010000254.1 GCA_027317045.1 Gammaproteobacteria bacterium | reverse complement strand
CCCTGGCAGTGCTGGCGCTCACGGCCCGGGTCCTGCACGCCCCCAGTTTCGGCAATTACCTCATGCTTCAATTGGTCGCGACCCTGTGCATGGCGTTTGTCTGGGGACCTTACCCGACCGCCGTGACGGAGACGGTGCCGGTGGGCGTGCGCGCCACCGGCGTGGCGCTGATCTACAATTTCAGCGTCATGTTGTTCGGCGGGCTGGCGCCGTTCTTCATCACCGTGATCATCGGCGTGACGGGCAATGCCATGGCGCCGGCCCTGTATGTGGCCGGTGGCGTGCTGTTGGCGCTTCTGAGCTACGGAATCTGGGGACAGGATGCGAGCGTGCTGCGCAAAACCGGCGAAGCCGCGAAGCAAGCGCCGGTATGAAAAGAACGTGTTTGTATATGCACCCTCAGTCATCAACGGTTATCAGCCGCTTTATCTTCCGACGTCAACACCCGCGAATGGAGGGAAACATGAAAACTTCGAGCATCGTGTCCACGGTTTTTCTTATAAGCATTGCGGCGATGCCCGCCATGGCTTTTGCAAAAGACGTCCATGAACCCAGCCCGGCATTTGTCGCGAAACAGTTTGCACTCTGGAATGCCGCGCTGAAAACCGGGGACGCGGAGAAGGTCGCCGCGCTCTACTGCGAATCCGGCGGCGTGCTTATTCCAACCCTGTCCAACAGCATCCGCAGCAACCGCCGCGAGATCGCCGATTATTTCGAGCACTTCCTGCAGCTTAAGCCGGTGGGGCAGATCGACAAAGCCTATATTCGTGTTCTCGGCGCCAATACGGCTGTCAATTCCGGTTTGTATACCTTTCACATAGTCAAGGATGGCAAGCCCGAGGACGTCCATGCCCGGTATACCTTTGTCTACCAGAAACAGCATGGCAAGTGGTGCATCATGGAACAGCATTCATCCGCCATGCCGGAAACTGAGCCGATGCCGCAGCACTGACGGAGATCTGAATTCTCTGGATTTGACCGGCTGATGCCTGATCAGCCGGGACGATTCACATTATGGGATTGTGCTCGTCTGATACAGATTTAATCTGGAGCGAAGTCAGCGATCGACCGACGCCATGCGTTCGGGATTGTAACGGGGCCCCGCCACGGCGCCCGCAGGCAGGGTGGCGTCCAGTTCGCGCATGTCATCCACGCTGAGTTTCAGGCTGACCGCCGCCAGATTTTCTTCCAGATAGCGGAGATGTTTGGTGCCTGGGATCGGCACGATGTCATCGCCCTTGCGCAGCAACCAGGCGAGGGCAATTTGCGAAGGCGTGGCGCCGTGACGCGCCGCGAGATCCCGGATCTTGTCCGCGGCCCGCATATTGGCGTCGAAGTTGGCGCCTTGAAACCGCGGGTCCTCGCGGCGGAAGTCGTCTGGAGGATAGTCTTCGGCGCGCTTCGCGCGGCCGGTGAGGAAGCCGCGTCCCAGGGGTGCAAACGGCACCAGCCCGATGCCGAGTTCCCGGAGCAGTGGAAGGATGCGCGGCTCCAGGTTGCGTTCCCACAGCGAGTATTCGCTCTGCAGGGCGGACACCGGCTGCACCGCATGAGCGCGGCGGATGGTGTTCTCGCCGGCTTCCGAAAGTCCGAAGTACCGCACCTTGCCCTGGCGAATCAGAGCGGCGACGGTGCCGGCCACGTCCTCGATGGGCACATTTCTATCCACACGGTGCTGATAGAGAAGATCAATATGGTCCGTCTGCAGCCGCCGCAGCGAAGCTTCCACTACCTGACGGATATGCTCTGGACGACTATCTGTTCCCACGGACTTTCCGTCCTCGATGCGAAAGCCAAACTTGGTGGCCAGTATCACCTGCTCCCGGCGCCCCTGCAGCGCGCGTCCCAGCAGTTGCTCGTTGACAAACGGCCCGTACACTTCGGCGGTGTCGAAAAACGTGCAGCCGAGCTCGATGGCGCGCTGCAGCGTGGCCAGCGATTCCCGATCGTCGGGCCTGCCGTAGGACTGGCTCATGCCCATACAGCCGAGTCCCAGAGCGGAGACCGCGAGTCCCTGTGTCCCTAATTTACGCTTTGGCAGCATGGCGTATTTGATATCCGCAGCTTTCAATTTGGCCCGGTGCGCTTCAGCGAGGCGATATCAATGACAAAACGGTAACGCACGTCGCCCCGCACCAAGCGGTCATAGGCCTGGTTGAGTTGCTGGATCGGGATCACTTCCACATCCGAGGCCACGGCATGTTGTG
>DAHVFI010000230.1 GCA_027317045.1 Gammaproteobacteria bacterium | reverse complement strand
TTCCTGCAGCGCGAGGGGCTGCGGGTTATTTATTTCGATGTTGGAACGTTGAAATGTATTGGACGCGGCGGTTTCAGCATTCGTACCGAAGCGCGCCGGCCTGATCATAAGCACGGCATCGGTAATTTGAGGTTCAGCGGTAACGGCCATAGATTCAGGAAATGAATGCGCCCCGTGAGATTTTACACCAAAAGGCGGTGCATCAGGCCTGTAAAGGCCGTGCCTGCCGAAACGCCCTGCCAAGTGGTAAAGTTCGCGCATACTGACCTCTGGAGAATTTTCCTTGTCCTCTGGCTTCACTCGCGGCGACCGCGTACCTGATATCGAGCGGCTCAACCATGCAGGCGAGCCGCGAATGCTCTATGACCTGCAAGTGGGCCGGCCGATAATGCTGCTGCTATTCGACAATCCCGAAGCGGCCGATACGCGGGCCGCACTCAGTGTGCTCGCGCGCGATGATCACAACTGGGGGCAAATTACCCGAGTGGCGTTGGTACACGGCACACCTGCGCAATGCAGTCATCTCCTCAATGGTGAGCCCCCCGGATTGACTGTGCTGGCGGACGACGGCGCCGTGGCCACCTATCTACTGGGACCAGAACCGGCGGGTCAGCGCCTCATCACCGCCTTTACCTTGGACGCTAATTTCCGTGTTATCGAGCGTATGGAACACGACGTTGGCGAAAATCTAGCCGACTTCCTGCAACGGCTGATGGCCGTTTATCAACACGAAATACCACGTAATCCACAAACCCTAAACCAACAGGCGCCGGTGCTTTTCATTCCGCGGGTGTTGGACGCCAGAACGTGCAGCGACTTGATTGCATTCTTCGAGAAGGAAGGTGGGCAGCCATCGGGGATTGCACATATTGAAGATAACAAGATCCGTTGGCAGCAGGATCCATCGGTGAAGATGCGCCGTGATGTTTACATGAAGGAAGGCATTTGGTTGGAGCGCATCAAAGAATTACTCGCCAGACGTGTGCTGCCTGAAATCAAACGCTGCCTCAACTTTCAGGTTACCCAGCACGAGGTGTTCAAACTGGTTTGCTACGATGCCAAAACCGGCGGTTATTTCCGTCCGCATCGCGACAATGAGTCCCGGGATACTCAGCACCGGCGTTTTGCCATGACCTTGAACCTGAATACCGGGGATTATTCCGGCGGACAACTGCGCTTTCCGGAATTTGGTCCGGATCTATATCAACCGGAGCGCGGCGGCGCCCTCATCTTCTCATGTTCGCTGCTTCATGAAGTCATACCGGTCACCTCAGGTGAACGCTATGTACTACTGGGATTCTTCTTCAGTGATGCGGAAAAGATGCAGGCTATGCAACACTAGAATAGTCCATAGATAGTCCATGTCCGCATAATAAAAACCCCGATGGCCTTGCGGCCACCGGGGTTTCGTGTTTAGAGCCTGGCGATGACCTACTTTCGCATGGGGAGACCCCACACTATCATCGGCGCTGAGCAGTTTCACTTCCGAGTTCGGGATGGGATCGGGTGGTTCCCACTCGCCAATGTCGCCAGGCAAACCATTTCACTGTTGCATGGGCCGCGGCCCATGCAGTGAATTCGAAAAGTTGTTGACGCTCAATGTACATCGCATTCGTATTGGATACCGGCCATGCCCAAACAAACCGTTTGGGGTTATATGGCCAAGCCGCACGGTCAATTAGTACTGGTTAGCTTCACGCGTTACCGCGCTTTCACACCCAGCCTATCAACGTCGTAGTCTTCGACGGACCTTCAGGGACTTCAAGAGTCCAGGGAGATCTAATCTTGGGGTGGGCTTCGCGCTTAGATGCTTTCAGCGCTTATCCCGTCCGTATATAGCTACCCGGCAGTGCCACTG
>DAHVFI010000229.1 GCA_027317045.1 Gammaproteobacteria bacterium | reverse complement strand
GGCGGTATTCGAATTTGTCCACTGCTTTCATGAGGCCGATGTTGCCCTCCTGGATCAGATCCAGGAACTGCAGGCCGCGGTTGGTGTACTTCTTGGCGATGGAAATCACCAGACGCAGGTTGGCTTCCACCATTTCCTTCTTGGCGCGGCGTGCCTTGGCCTCGCCGATGGACATCTGGCGATTGATCTCCTTGAGTTCCTGTATTGAAAGGTGCGCCTCATGCTCAATGGCGGTGAGCCGGTGCTGCAATCGCACCACTTCTTCTTTCTGCCGGCCCAACGCCGAGGACCACTTGCGTTTGGATTTGATCTGGCGATCTATCCAACGCACGTTGGTCTCGTTCTCAGGGAAACTCTTGATGAAATCCTTGCGTGGCATGCCGGCTTTGCCCACGCACAGGCCCATGATCTGGCGTTCGTGAGAGCGGATGGTATCCACCAGGCGGCGTAGTCCGCCGGTGAGCATGTCGGTCATGCGCGGTGTGAGCTTCAGCAGCATAAGGGTTTCCGCGAGCTGCTTGCGCACACGCATGGTGCTCTTATGGGCGGTGCCGTGCTTGGCGATGGCCTTAACCACTTTATCGTGCAGCTTTTTCAGCTGCGCGAAACGGCGCGCGGTTTCCTCCGGATCAGGGCCGGTGTCCACCGGACTAGCGTCCGCATCCGCGTCGCTTTCCTCGTCCTCGTCGTCTCCCGGTTTGCCGGATTTGGCCTTGACCGGCACTTCTATGTCATCACCGGCCTCGGCGTCTTCCTCAGCCGGCGGCAGCTCGCTGACTACCGGCGTTTCCACATGCGGGGCCGGTTCCTGCACTGAGTTATCGGCATTCGGATCAATGAACCCCGAAATGATGTCCGTGAGTTTGGTGCGGCCTTCAGCAATGCCGGCGTATTCGGAGAGCAGCAGCGCCGAGGACGCGGGATAGGTGGCTACCGACGCGAGTACCTGGGTCAGGCCTTCTTCGATGCGTTTGGCGATCTTGATTTCGCCTTCGCGGGTGAGCAATTCCACCGTCCCCATTTCACGCATGTACATGCGCACCGGGTCGGTGGTACGGCCGAATTCCGCATCCAGTGCGGCGAGCGCCGCCGCCGCTTCTTCCGCGGCTTCATCGTCATCCGCAGAGGACGCTGGCGCTTCGGTCAGCAGCAGTTGGTCGGCATCCGGCGCCTCTTCGTGCACCGGGATGCCCATGTCGTTGATCATCGCCACGATCTCTTCGATCTGCTCCGGATCAACGATCTCGTTGGGCAGGTGGTCGTTAACCTCCGCGTAGGTGAGGTAGCCCTGCTCCTTGCCCTTGGCGATCAGGAGTTTGAGCTTCGACTGCTTGTCTTCGTTCATGTCGGCCATGGTGTCTCGGGTGAAAAACGGCGCCTGTGCGGCGCCGGAGGGGAACCGTTAATTTTATCAGAAAATCTGAGTTTTTCCAGGTAAATCAAGCGCTTCATGGCTTGATGCCGCCGCGATCGCCAGGCCGCGCCTTCAGCAGACGGGATAACTCAGTCTTTTCACCGGCTTCCAGGGGACGCTGCCGGGAAGCCTCCAAAAGGTCCGCGAGCCGCTGTTCCGCGGGACGCCGGCCTTCCAGATCGGTCATCACGGCCTGAAACTCGCTTTCCATGGCCTCCGAAGGAATGACCAGCTCCACTTGCGCAAGTTTCATGAGGTGGCTCCCGGTCTCCGTATCCCGCCAGTGCTCCAGCAGACCCGCCCCGGAGATATGGGGATGAGCCCGGGCGAATTCCAGCACGGCTTTCAGAACCTCAACGCCCTTGAGGTTTAAGCCCTCCAGAGCCGCCGGGTCACCTGCCAAGGCGGCCAACGCCGGCCGGGTTAACAGCAGGGCGATCGCCTTGCGTACTGGGCCGGTCAGGCTCGGGCGGCCCCCTTGGATGGTCTTGCGGGCGGGCTCGCCGTGGCCGGATGCCTGACTAAGCATAGTCAATTTCCCGGAATCCACCTGGGCGCGTCGCGCCAGCTCCGAGACCAGCATCTCCCGGTAAAGGCCGACCGGCAAGCGCAGGAGATGGGGCCGGGCCAGCTCCACCAGCCGCGCGCGGCCATCCAGACTGCCCAGATCCGTCTGGGCGCTGAGTCTGTCCAACAAGAAGCTGGATAAGGGCACCGCCCCTTTGATGCGGGCCTCAAAGGCATCCTTGCCTTCCTTGCGTACCAGGGTATCCGGGTCCTCGCCTTCGGGTAGAAACAGAAATTTGATCTGCCGGCCTTCACGGGCCTCGGGCAGGGCGTTTTCCAGCGCCCGCCAGGCAGCCGCGCGGCCGGCCCGGTCGCCATCGAAGCAGAACACCACTTCCGAAGTCACCCGGAACAAGCGTTGCAGATGCTCGCTGGTGGTGGCGGTGCCCAAGGTCGCAACGGCGTATCGCAATCCATGCTGATGCAGCGCCACCACGTCCATGTAGCCCTCCACCACCAGCAGCCGCTGGATATCACGCACTGCCTGCCGGGCTGCATACAAACCGTAGAGTTCCCGGCCTTTGTGGAACAGCGGTGTTTCCGGCGAATTCAGATACTTGGGCTCGTCTGTGCCGAGCACACGGCCGCCGAAGGCGATGATGCGCCCGCGGCTGTCGCGGATCGGAAACATGATGCGTTCGCGGAAGCGGTCGTAGTAACGGCCGTCGTCACGGCGGATAATGAGTCCCGCTGCGCTCAGACTTTGACGCCCCGGATCATCGCCACCGAGGGCTTTTAGCAGGGTATCCCAGCCGGCGGGTGCGAAACCGATGCCGAACTCCGCGGCAATCTCGCCGCTGAGACCACGGCCCTTGAGATAGGTCACCGCCTCGGCCGTATCTCTGAGCGCCTCGCGATAAACGCGCGCCGCCTGGTCCAATACCGCGTACAAGGGTGCCTGATCCGAGCGGGTTTCACCTGCTTCCTGCGGCACCTCCATCCCTATCATGGAAGCCAGCTGGCGCACAGCCTCCACAAAATCCAGATGTTCGTAATCCATGAGGAAACCGAGTGCCGTGCCGTGGGCGCCACAGCCGAAACAGTGAAAAAACTGTTTGCTGGGGCTGACGGTGAACGACGGGGTTTTCTCATTGTGGAACGGGCAGCAGGCGGTGAATTCCCGGCCGTGTTTCTTGAGCGGCACACGCGCGTCAATCACTTCCACGATATCGACGCGGCTGATGAGTTCGTCAATGAAGCTCTGCGGAATGCGCGCCATTTTAGTGCTGAGGGGTAAGGCGTAAAGGACGGGGAGTATGGTTAAAGCGAAGCCTGCGGGACTTCACCTCTCACCCCTCACTCCTCACCCTCGTCGGCTTTATAAAGGATAGAGCATGCCAACAGCCCCGGCAGTCAGCCGGGAAACATCAGCCGCCCAGCTTTGCCTTGATGCGCGCGCTGACCGCGCCCATGTCGGCACGGCCCTGCACCCGGGATTTGAGCAGGCCCATGACCTTGCCCATGTCCTTGAGGGAGGTGGCGCTGCTACCCCGGATGGCCTCGGCGACGAGTTGATCCAACTCGGTTTCCGAAAGCTGCGCGGGCAGGTAGGACTGGATCAGCTTTATCTCGGTGCGTTCCTGATCCGCCAGGTCCTGGCGATTGCCTTTCTCAAATTGAGTCACCGAATCGCGGCGCTGTTTCAGCATCTTGTCCAGCACCGCCAACACCTGGGTATCGTCCAGAGTGATGCGTTCGTCCACTTCGCGCTGTTTGATGGCGGCCAGCATCAGACGGATCACCGACAACCGCGGTTTGTCGCCGGCGCGCAGGGCGTCTTTCATATCGTCGGTGATTTTCTCTCTCAGTGACATGAATTTTCACCACCCTGAAAAACACTGCGGCGCTTTCCTGTGGAGAAGCGCCGCATTCGGTATCTCGAAAATCTGGCTGTGAGACCGGATCAATACATGCGTATGTGGCGCGACTGTTCGCGGGAAAGCTTCTTTAAATGACGTTTGACGGCCGCGGCCTGCTTGCGCTTGCGCTCCTGCGTGGGTTTCTCATAAAACTCGCGGCGGCGCAATTCAGTCATCACCCCGGCCTTCTCACAGGAACGTTTGAAACGACGCAAAGCGGCGTCGAAATGCTCGTTATCCTTCACGCGTACGCTGGGCATTCAGTCCTCACCTTAAATTAACACCGAAGCGACACGGGCGACCTCGGAGAGGGCGGGAATTCTACCGAGCGGCGTGTAGAATTGCAAAAATGAGGCTGCCATGAGAGTCCTGGGAATCGAGACTTCCTGTGATGAAACCGGGGTGGCCGTCTACGATGGCGAACAGGGTCTCTTGGCCCATGCCTTGTACAGTCAGACCGCATTGCACGCCGAATACGGTGGGGTGGTGCCGGAACTGGCATCCCGTGACCATATCCGCAAGTTACTGCCCATGATCCACGCGGCCTTGGGCCAAGCGCATACGCCTCCCGGTCAGATCAATGGCGTTGCTTACACCGCCGGCCCGGGCCTGGTGGGCGCGTTGCTGGTGGGCGCCTGCCTGGGAAGGGCCCTGGCATTCGCCTGGGAAGTGCCGGCCATCGGCATCCACCATATGGAAGGCCACCTGCTGGCCCCCCTGCTGGAAACACCGGCCCCGGCTTTCCCCTTCGTGGCGCTGCTGGTATCGGGTGGGCATACCCTGTTGGTGGACGTCCGGGAGGTGGGGGCTTACCGGACACTCGGTGAATCCGTGGATGACGCTGCCGGCGAGGCCTTCGACAAGGTCGCCAAACTATTGGGCCTGCCCTACCCCGGCGGTCCGGCGCTGGCGAAACTGGCCGAACGCGGTGTGCCGGGAAGGTTTCGTTTCCCGCGCCCCATGACCGAACACCCCGGACTGGATTTCAGCTTCAGCGGCCTCAAGACGGCGGTGCTCACCACCCTGAAGCGTGCGCCGGAAAATCCACAGACCCAAGCGGATATCGCCTGCGCTTTTGAAGAAGCAGTGGTGGACACGCTCACCATCAAATGCGAACGCGCGCTTCAGAAAACCGGACTTCAACGGCTGGTGGTGGCGGGCGGCGTGGGTGCGAACCGCAGACTGCGCGCGCAGTTGCAACAACGGGTGGCGCAACTCGGCGGCCAGGTATTCTATCCACGCTTGGAGTTCTGCACCGATAACGGCGCCATGATCGCGTTCGCCGGTTATATGCGTCTGCGCGCGGGCCGCAGAACGGCGCCCTCGGCGGTGAGCGCGCGCTGGCCGCTGGACAGCCTAACCGTACCCTGAACATCGGGAATCAATATGGATAGCGTTTTCATCCGTGACCTGCGTGTTGAAACCGTGGTCGGAATTTACGATTGGGAACGCCGCATCCGGCAGACCGTAAGCCTGGATCTCGACATGCGCACCGACATCCGTGCCGCCGCTGACAGTGACCGCATTGAAGACACGCTGGATTACAAAGCGGTCGCCAAACGTGTCGTACAGTTCGTCAGCGAACAGCAATTTCAGCTGGTGGAAACCCTGGCGGAAAAGGTCGCCGGTCTGATCCTGGATGAATTCAAGATCAAAGAACTCAAGGTGACCGTGCACAAGCCCGGCGCCGTGAGCGGCAGCAAAAGCGTCGGCGTCAGCATAGAACGCTCGCGCCATGCCTGAGATTTTTGTCGGCATCGGCAGCAATATCGAACCGGAGTCCCATATTCGTGAAGCCGTGCGGCGATTGCGCACGCGCTTCGGAGAGCTGCGGCTTTCTCCCGTATACCGCAATCCGGCCGTGGGTTTCGTGGGCGAGGATTTCCTGAATCTGGCGGTGGCCTTTGACAGCCGCGAGCCGGTGGCCGGCGTGCGCTCGGCATTGGATGCCATCGAGGCGGGCTGCGGAAGGGTACGCGGCAGCCCGCGGTTTGCTCCGCGCACCCTGGATCTGGATTTGCTCATGTACGGCGAGGTGGTCACGGATTTTCCGGTGAGACTGCCGCGTGCGGAAATTCTCAAATACGCCTACGTGCTCAAACCGCTGACGGACCTGGCAGCCGGCCGGCGTCATCCGCTGACGGGCCGAAAATTAGCCGAGCATTGGCGGGAATTCGACGCCGCCAGCCAGCCGCTGGTGGCGATTAAGTTGCAAGGTTTATAACGACTTGATCGGGACGCGCAGGAGGTGTGCCTGCGCAAGCTGGCACGCGGAATGTTTGCCTGTATTTTGCTGCTGCTGTCCGCCTGCGGCCCGGCCAGCAGTCGTGAAATTCTCCGCCTGCTAAGATGACGGCATGAAAATCTATCTCGTGGGCGGTGCGCTACGCGACCGCCTCCTGGGCCTGCCGGTGAAGGAGCGCGATTACGTGGTGGTGGGCGCGACGCCCGCCGACCTGCGGGCACGCGGTTTCAAATCGGTCGGCAAGGATTTCCCGGTATTCCTGCATCCCGAAACCCATGAGGAATACGCCCTGGCACGCACCGAACGCAAGACCGGGCCCGGCTACCATGGCTTCGAATTCCACAGTGCTCCGGACGTGCGCCTCGAGGACGACCTGCGCCGCCGCGACCTGACCATCAATGCCATGGCCGAGGATGAACACGGGCAATGGGTGGACCCCTACCATGGACAAAGCGATCTGAACGCGCGTCTGTTGCGGCACGTGTCGCCGGCGTTCGTGGAAGATCCGGTGCGGGTGCTGCGGGTGGCGCGTTTCGCCGCGCGTTTTGCAAGCCTGGGGTTCAAGATCGCGGATGAAACCCTGGCGCTGATGCGCGCCATGTCGGAAAACGGCGAAGTGGATGCGCTGGTGCCGGAGCGCATCTGGCAGGAGACCTTCAAAGCCCTGCAGACCGACACGCCCGCGGTGTTTTTCCAGGTGCTGCGCGCCTGCGGTGCGCTGCAACGCGTGTTTCCGGAAATTGACCGCTTGTTCGGCGTGCCGCAGCCGCAAAAACATCATCCGGAAATCGATACCGGGGTGCACGTGCTGCTGGTGCTGGAACAGGCGGCCCGGCTGAGCCACGACATCGCGGTGCGTTTTGCGGTACTGCTGCATGATCTCGGCAAGGGCAGCACGCCCGCCGATATCCTGCCGCACCATTACGGCCATGAAGAACGCAGCGTGAAACTCGCGGCAGCATTGTGCGCGCGTCTGCGCGTTCCCAAGGACTATCGCGAGCTGGCGGTGCTGGTGGCGCGCTACCACGGGCAGGCGCATCGCGCCCGGGAATTACGCGCCGACACCCTGCTGAAACTGTTCAAGGCCTGCGACGCCTTGCGCCGGCCGCAGCGCTTCGCGCAATTCTTGCTGGCCTGCGAAGCCGACGCCCGCGGCCGCCTGCGGATGGAGCATGCGCCCTATCCGCAAGCCGACTATCTGCGTGCCGCACTCGCCGCTGCGGACGCGGTGGATGCGCAGTCTCTGGGCTGCGAACCACTCGAGGGTGCCGAGATCGGCGTGCGTCTCGAGGCGGCGCGACTCGAGGCGATCAAGCAAGCCATCGGCCGGGACTGAGTCTCCGACAAGTTCACAAGCTGCGGCTGAGGTCCTGCAAGCTGAAGCCGCGCAGCGCGAGATCCAGCCGCTTGCTGAAAGCCATGGCTTTGAAACGTTCGCCCATTTCCTCGGGCAGCGTCAGCAGTTTCACCTCCCGCGCCCCACGCCAGTCGCCGGCCATGGCCGCTCCCGGCGCCGCGTTAGCGGCGCCCCTGCCTCCCGCGGCGCTTGTACTTCCATGTACATCGCCGGCAATACCCAGGGCCAACAGGAAGTGTGCCTGGGTGGCATAGCCCGCGAGTTCCAGGCCCGCCGCCGTGGCGGCTTCCGCCACCGCGGTGAAATCCACGTGCGCGGTGATGTCCTGCAGCCCGGGGTGCAAGAACGGATCGGGGTGGGCGCGCTGGCGGTAATGGCACATCAGCGTGCCCATGTAGCGGTCCGGATGGTAATAGGCTTGACGCGTATAACCGTAGTCCACCAGCAGCAAGGCCCCGCGTGTGAGCAGGTCGGCCAGGCTGTATAAGAATGCCGGCAGTCGCACACAGATTTCCGAGCAGTAGTCTGCCACCAGCGGTTGCGGCAGGTTGGTTTCGAGGGTCGTGAGGGCCGCGCGTAATTCCGCGGGCGCGGGCCGCAGACACCAGACAAAGCGTCCGCCTTCGACGGCCACGTTGAATTCATCGAAGCCCCGCGGCACGCGGCGAAAACGGCTGACGGGCAGGGCATCCAGCACTTCGTTGCCGATGATCACGCCGCTGAATGCCGGCGGCAGACGTTCCAGCCACTCGACCTTGGCAAGCATTGCCGGCGCCTGCTCGGCGAGCGTGCGCCGCTGGCGTTCGCGCAAATCAGCGCTGACCTCCAGGATCAGATAACGTGCGGGCAATTGTTGCAGCCGAGCGAGTTCCTTGAGCATGTCGGCGGCCAGCACCCCGGAACCGGCGCCCAATTCCAGAATATCGCCGCCAGCCAGCGCCGCCAGCACCTCGGCGCATTGCACCGCGAGACAACGGGCAAACAACGGCGAGAGTTCCGGAGCGGTGACGAAGTCGCCGTCGGCGCCGAACTTGCGGGCACCGGCGCTGTAATAGCCGAGCCCGGGTGCGTACAGCGCCAGTTCCATGAAACGTTCGAAACGAAGGGCGCCGCCGGCGGCGGCGATTTCGTCGCGCAACAGCGCGCACAGCCGTTGGCTGTGGAACAAGGCCTCCGGCGCGGGCGCCGGCAGGTTCTTGGGGGTTTGGCGGATGGGTAACACGCTTCTGGTCTAATGATGTGAACCGGAATGCTCATAAGTCGGAAGCATGAAAAATGATACCCGAAAGTCCATGCAAGCCACGTAAGCGAGAGACACCCAAGCGCTCGGCAAACTCGGCCTGCGTCATGACGAGCGCGGGCAGCACGTCCTCGCGCAGCAGCGCACCGTGATGGGTGGGCTTACGGTCAGGGTCTCTCGGGGGGGCGTCTACTCATTCACCGCCCGTCGCGTCGGTATGTGCCGCAATTGCGAAGCCAGCCGCCCTCGTGCCTGCCACAGGTCATGTTCGGTCTGCATCCGCAGCCACAGACCGGGGCCATTGCCGCAGAGCTTGCCCAGCCTGAGCGCCATGTCCGGCGACACGCCGATGGTCTCGGCCAGCAGCCGGTGTAATGTCTGACGGGATACGCCCAGCAGCCGCGCGGCTTCGCTTACGCTCAGGCCCAGCGCTGGCAAAACATCCGCGCGCAGCAGTTTGCCTGGATGCGTCGGGCGCATCTTCGGGTCGGACTTTACGATGTACTCA
>DAHVFI010000228.1 GCA_027317045.1 Gammaproteobacteria bacterium | reverse complement strand
TCTCCGCCACCACCCCCACGAATTCGTGGCCCACGGTCATGGGCACCGGGATGGTCTTCTTCGCCCACTCGTCCCAGTTGTAGATGTGGATGTCGGTGCCGCAGATGGCGGTCTTCTTTATTTTTATCAACAGATCGTTGGGACCAATCCCGGGTTTCGGCATGTCCTGCAGCCAAATTCCTTCCTGGGCCTTGGCTTTGACGAGTGCTTTCATGTGACAGACCTCGAAGTAATTTACGGAGCGGTTCCGGACCGCGGTAATTCCTGTTGTGGGATCGGCCATAACGGCTGCGGTTATTTCTTATATCTTGATTGCGACGGGGACCGTCGCTCCCACCGGGAGATCCGGGCTTAATGTGGGAGCGGCGGTCTCCACCGCGATTCTCGCGGTCGGTACGGCCGCCCCCACAAATCCATTCAATGAATCACGCCTGATTTCCTTCCAATCTTTGCAAACGCGGCGATGGCCTTGTCCAGATGTGCTTTCTCATGGGCGGCGGACATCTGTACGCGGATGCGGGCCGCGCCCTGGGGCACTACCGGGAAGGAGAAGCCGATCACATAAATGCCTTCCTGCAACAAGTCATCCGCCATGCTCTTGGCGAGTTTGGCGTCGCCCAGCATCACCGGGATGATGGGGTGGTCGGCGCCCGCCAGCGTGAAGCCGAGCTTGTGCATGGCGCTGCGGAAATACCGGCTGTTGTCATGCAGTTTCTGGCGCAGTGCTCCGCCGGTTTCCAGCAGGTCCAATACCTTGATGGAGGTGGCCGCGATCACCGGTGCCAGGGTATTGGAAAACAAGTAGGGCCGCGAGCGCTGCCGCAACCATTCGATGATTTCCCTGTGGCCGGAGGTATAACCGCCGGAAGCTCCGCCCAGCGCCTTGCCCAGCGTACCCGTGAGGATATCCACCCGGCCCAGGACGCCGCGGAATTCGTGGCTGCCGCGGCCGTGCTCACCCATGAAGCCCACCGCGTGGGAATCATCCACCATCACCAGCGCGCCGTATTTGTCGGCCAGGTCGCAGATGCCCTTGAGGTTGGCGATGATGCCGTCCATGGAAAACACGCCGTCGGTGGCAATGAGTTTGAAGCGGCAGTCTTTGGCTTCAATAAGCCTGGCTTCAAGATCGGCCATGTCATTGTTGTGGTAGCGCAGGCGCCTGGCTTTGCACAGGCGCACGCCATCAATGATGCTGGCATGATTTAGCGCGTCGCTGATCACCGCATCCTGTTCATCCAGCAGCGTCTCGAACAAGCCGCCATTGGCATCGAAGCAGGAGGAATACAGGAGTGTGTCGTCGGTGCCGAGGAATTTCGAGAGCCGCGCTTCGAGTTCCTTGTGGACCGTCTGGGTACCGCAGATGAAGCGCACCGAGGACATGCCGAAGCCGTATTGCGTCAGCGCCGCCTGGGCGGCTTTTACCAGTTCCGGATTGTTGGCGAGGCCGAGATAGTTGTTGGCGCAGAAATTGATGACGCTTTCACCGCTGCTTACCCGGATGTCGGCCTGCTGCGGCGTGCTGATGACGCGCTCGGACTTATAGAGGCCAGCGGCGCGCAGGCCGGCGATTTCCTTGCGAAGGTGGGTGAGCAAAGCCTGTTTCACGACGGGCTCCGGTATGCACGGGGAGGGGAACCGTGGAATTATACCAGCCTGCAAAAGCCAGGGCGCTGGAATGCCGATGATCATGCTTTCCAGCCAACTTCAAGGTCTGCGATCAACGCGCTGCCTTAAGCCCAGCCCTGTAGGTCGGCAATCCCTTGCCGACATCAAAGACGGTGGCATTGATTGTGAGTAGCGTGCAAGCGCATCCAAATGTAGGTCGGCAATCCCTTGCCGACATTGAAGAGGGCGGTATGGCAATCCCGCCCTGCCTTTGCCGATTTGCTGGCGAGTGATGCGTAAACAGGCCCAAGCTGAGGAAATCATCAATGAATGAAGGCCTGCAGAAAATTCGCCTCGACAAGTGGCTGTGGGCCGCGCGGTTTTTCAAAACCCGCACGCTGGCGGCCGCCGCCGTCGCGGGCGGCAAGGTGTATGTGAACGGCCAGCGCGCGAAGCCGTCCCATGAGCTGCGTATCGGCGACCGGCTGGAAATCACCCGCGATGCCGAGCGTTACGAAATCATTGTGAGTGGGCTGTCCGCAAAACGCGGCGCCGCCCGCGATGCACAAATACTGTATGAAGAAACCGCCGCCAGCCGCGAGACCCGTGCCCGCCACGCGGAGCTGCGTAGACTCGCCGCCCTGGCGAGCCCTGCGTCTGCCAAACGCCCCGACAAGAAATCCCGCCGCCTCATCCATCGCTTCAAGCAGGGACTTTAAAGAGCCGTGGGTTAAACTCATCGCCCTGAACGCAGGTGACTCATGCCCAGACCCGTCACGCCCCTCATCGCCGTGGACCTCATCATCGAACTGACTGACCGGCCGGGGCGGCCCATCGTGTTGATCGAGCGACGCAATCCGCCCCACGGCTGGGCGTTGCCCGGCGGTTTCGTGGATTTGGGCGAGACCCTGGAGCAGGCCGCCGTGCGGGAGGCGCAGGAAGAAACCGGTCTCAAGATAAAGCTCAAGGCCTTGTTGGGTTGTTATTCCGATCCGCAACGCGATGCCCGCGGCCACACCGTGAGTGCGGTGTACGTGGCGGAAGCGCAGGGTGAACCGCGGGCCGGCGATGACGCCGGCAAGGTGGCGGTGATGGATGCGCTCAAGCCGCCGGCTCTGGCCTTCGATCATGCCGTTATTCTTGGCGATTACCGTCGTTACCGTGAAACCGGCATGCCGGCGCCGCTGCGCGGCTGAGCATGGCCAGCCCGATGCAGCGCGGCATTCCCATGGCCGCCATTCTTGAGTCGGCAACGGATTGCCGACCTACCATTGGAGGCGGCGGGGAGGGCGTGGCTGCACACGCCTTGATAACTTGGCTTTTCTGAGAAAGCAGTGAGCGGTACCTCATTTCTCGATTATGTGCTGGAACAACTGACTGCCGCGCACAATATAAGCACGCGCGCCATGTTCGGCGGGCATGGCCTGTACCTCGATGGCGCATTTTTTGGTATCGTCCATACCGGCGTGCTTTATTTTCGTACCGACGCATCCAGCCGCGAGAAATATGTGCAAGCCGGTTCGCGACCGTTTAATCCCCGCGGCCGGAAAGAGCTGCATCGGTATTATGAAGCGCCCGCCGAAGTACTGGACGATGCGGCCATGTTGGTCGAGTGGGCGGGGGAAGCAGCGCGAGCCAGGGAGTGAACCCGTCTGGAAACAACAGCTTGGGGCGGAAATCGGTGTTCTCATATATACTGCGCCGCTCCACCAAGAATGATTCGCTGCACCGGAAAGGCATGTTCAGTTCCACCCGTACCCTGGCGATCCTGGCGGCCATGTGCTTCGCCGTGATCTGGTTCGGCAATCTCCAGTACCGCGACCTGTTCCAGACCGACGAGGGCCGTTACGCGGAGATCCCGCGGGAAATGCTGGCCAGCGGCGACTGGGTGACGCCGCGACTGGACGGCTTTAAATATTTCGAAAAGCCGGTGCTGCAATATTGGACCACCGCCATCGCTTACCGGCTGTTCGGTGAATCCAATTGGACGTCGCGCCTGTGGACCGCGCTCACCGGATTTCTGGGCGTGCTGATGGCGGCGTGGGTGGGCTTGCGGCTGTTTGACCGGCGCACCGCCTGGTGCGCGGCGCTGCTGCTGGGCAGCAGCCTGTATTACGTCATCATGGGGCACTTCAATACCCTCGACATGGCGGTGAGTTTCTTCATGGGCCTGTCGGTGTTCGCCTTTCTGCTGGCCATGCAGGCAGCGGATGCGGATAACATCCCTGCGCGCCGCGGCTGGATGTATCTGGCGTGGGCCGCGGCGGCGCTGGGTATGCTCAGCAAGGGTCTTGAAGCGGTGGTGTTGCCGGGCCTGGCGTTTGTCATTTATACGTTGCTTACCCGCGACTGGAAACGCTGGAAGCAACTGCATTGGTACGGCGGCCTGCTGATTTTCCTGGTGATTGCCGCGCCCTGGTTTGTGCTAGTGAGCCTGCGCAATCCGGAATTCCCCTACTATTTTTTCATCTACGAGCACTTCTACCGGTTCCTGACACCGGTGGCGCACCGGCCCGGGAGTTGGTGGTATTTCATTCCCATCCTGCTGTTAGGCCTGTTGCCCTGGTGGCCGCAGTTTGCGCGTTCCGCACTACATCCATGGCGGCGCACCCAGGCCGGCCAACGGCCTGCGGGATTCAATCACGCGCTGTTCCTGTGGATCTGGTGTGTGGTGGTATTCGTGTTTTTTTCCTTTTCCGATTCCAAGCTGGCAAGTTACATTCTGCCGATTTTCCCGGCGCTGGCTTTGCTGGTGGGGCGCGAGCTGGCGCGGCGCCGCCGCGGCGACGCACTCATCAGCGCGGCTCTGTGCATGCTGCTGGCGATCCTGGGAC
>DAHVFI010000227.1 GCA_027317045.1 Gammaproteobacteria bacterium | reverse complement strand
TACACGCGGATCAGTTCGGGTTTTAGTCTGCACCGCATGAATCCGGTGCTGCACATTGTGCGCCCCCACTATGGGGTGGATTACGCCGCGCCCACCGGCACGCCCATCATGGCGGCCGGAGACGGCCGCATCGTTTTCCGCGGCCGCAAGGAAGGCTTCGGCCGTTGCATCATCATCAACCATGGTGACGGCTACAGCACGCTGTACGCCCATATGTCGCGTTTCCGCAGCACCCTGCACGATGGCAGCCGCGTGAAGCAGGATCAGGTCATCGGTTATGTGGGCTTGTCCGGGGAAGCCACCGGGCCACACCTACATTACGAAATACTGATGGACGGCGTTCCGCGCAATCCGCGCACCGTGAAACTGCCAAGCGCCGAACCTCTGCTGGCGAAATACCGGCCGGACTTCTCCCGCACTCTTAGCACGCTACTGGCGGAAATGAGCAACGGCGGTGAAACCCGCGTTGCCAGCACCACCAGCAACGGTACCGGTAAGGTCAGCACCGCTCACTGAACGCGGATCGAGCCAATCAAGACGTGAGTGACTACTTCATCGGCCTGATGTCCGGCACCAGCAGCGACGGCGTGGATGCCGCACTGGTGGAATTCACACCGGCGCCACGTTTGCACACCAGCCATTTCCTGCCTTATCCGCCGGCGTTGCG
This sequence comes from Gammaproteobacteria bacterium, assembly GCA_027317045.1. Lineage (GTDB taxonomy): Bacteria > Pseudomonadota > Gammaproteobacteria > Natronospirales > REEB76 > REEB76. Next base: position 3,690 of record DAHVFI010000227.1, on the reverse strand, counting down.
TGCGCACTTGCTGGAGTTCGCCAGTGGCCGCTATCAAGGCGATGCCATAGACGAGCTGGGCAGGCTGGATACCGAATTGGGTGAAGTGTTTGCCGCCGCAGCACTTGCGCTCATGAGCAAAGCCGGCCCCCCTCCCGGTGGGGTTCGTGCCATCGGCAGCCACGGCCAAAGCGTGCGGCACCGTCCCGGCGGCCCGCACCCGTTCACGATGCAGATTGCCGATCCCAATATCATCGCAGCACGCAGCGGCATCGCTACCGTCGCGGATTTCCGCCGCCGTGATGTGGCTCTGGGCGGCCAGGGGGCGCCACTGGTACCGGCCTTTCACCGCGCGGTGTTCGCTGACCGTCAGGAATCGCGTGCCGTGGTGAATATCGGCGGTATCGCCAATATAACCGTGTTGCCCGCAGCAGATGGAACGGTAAGCGGATTTGATACCGGTCCCGGTAATTTACTCATGGATCTATGGAGCCGCGAACACCTGCACAAACCCCATGATGAGAACGGCGAATTCGCGGCATCCGGCCGTGTTGATGCCGCACTGCTGCACACACTGCTGGCGGATGATTACTTCCATCGTCCGGTCCCGAAAAGCACTGGCCGCGAACATTTCAATCAAGCGTGGCTGGCGGAAAGACTGGCAAACACAAAGCTTACATCAGCGGATGTTATGGCAACGCTCAGTGAATTAACTGCACGCTCCATCAGCGAGGCTGTCATACATCAAGCACCGGGTACAACGCGGATACTGTTGTGCGGTGGCGGCGTCCACAATGCGTATCTGTGTGAACGTCTGACCATCCATTTGTCACACTGCATAGTGGTCAGCACCGGCGATTTCGGCATCCCTCCCGACTGGGTGGAAGCCATGGCGTTTGCGTGGCTGGCGCGGGCAACCCTCGCTGGGCATCCCGGCAATTTGCCCGCGGTCACCGGCGCGCGCCGGCCAGCGGTTCTGGGAGCTGTTTATCCCGCGTAAATGACAACGGGCGCCGCGGCCCCCCTTATTTCTCACAATGCCGGCTAAATCAAACGCTGAACGACGAACCGCAACCGCAAGAAGTGGTGGCATTGGGGTTGCGGATCACAAATTGCGCGCCTTCCAAACCTTCCGAGTAATCAATTTCCGCCCCCGCCAGGTACTGGAAGCTCATGGGATCCACCAGCAGTATCACGCCCTCGTTCTGCACCTGAGTGTCGCCCTCTTCCACATTCTCATCAAAGGTAAAACCATACTGGAAGCCGGAGCAGCCACCGCCGCTGACGAATACGCGCAGCTTGAGGGCGTTATTGCCTTCTTCCTCGATCAACTGCTTCACCTTGTGCGCGGCGGCGGTGGTGAACACAAGCGACGGATTTTGCAATTGAGCCTCCATAAATTCGTCCAGTCCTCAAGCAGTAACCCAAATTATACTCCAATCAAACACCGGCATTCCGTGGACTTGCGGGCGCACCTTCCTCGGCGGATTTCTGATGGCTCAGAGCCAACATTGGGCCGGCGGGCTTATGCGCCATCTTGCCGTCCACGGTGGCGCCCACGGTCATTTCGATGAGGTTGTAATGCACATCACCCGTAATCCGGGCTTCGGCCCCTAACTCGAGCCGTTGTTCCGCGTATACATCGCCCTCCACGGTACCGTTGATGGTCACATGCGGTACGCGGATCTCGCCCTTGATGACACCATGTTGGCTCACACTGAGCATGGATTCAGGGCCGTTACCGGCACTTATATTGCCGCGGATGGTGCCGTCGACGTGCAGACCGCCACTGAAACTCAAGTCACCATTGATCTCGGTATTACGTCCCACCAGTGTGTCTATACGCACCGTGGGACGCGGATTTTTGCCACTGAACATCTTGCTTACCTCCTAACCGCTTATGCTTTGCCATGCAAAATTCTGCTGAACCGATCCATTGTCGTTTTCCATCACCGTGACTTCCACCCTGCCAGGTGTGAACCCGTCGGGAAAAATCGCATCGCCTTCCAGGTTTTCGAAATATTGGAAAGCAAAGTTGAGCGATGGGTTGCCCTTGGGCGCAACACTGCGCGCATCGAGAATCATGGGCTTGCCCTGTTTGTCGCCGTATATTTTTATATCAACGTTACCCGTAACCTTGAATTCCTTGGTCCGCACCTGAATTAATACCAGGTGATAGTGGTATAACCGCGGCGCACCACCATGCGTGAACTTGAGACTCTGTACGCGGATACCTTCCTCACCGGTGACAGGAGAAACAATGCCTTTATAGAAGGCTAGTTCTTCTTGCACATTAAGCAGCTTTGTCTGTTGTGCCTCCAGACTTTGCTGTACCTGCTGACGCGCCGAGTTATCCACATCACGCTCACGCTGTAACACTACGATCTGTTCTTGTAATTGTGAATTCTTCTGAGTCAGTACCTCGATGCTGTCCTGCAGTTTCGCCGCTGCCATCCGATCATAACCGGCACGGGATTCACCATAAAAAAAGGCCGACAGAACAAAAATGATGATAATTGCAACGGCGAAGCCTGCGCTGAGCCATGCCTTATATGGCTGGTGATGTCTAACCACAAGTTTTTTGGGCATCTAATCGGAATCCAAGCTTGGAAGAGGGACGCGGCTATGGTACCTGTTGACTGGACTCTAGACTACCCTGACACACACGAAGATCACCCACTTACTGCTACAATTTGACGATAATCAGTTTGCCGGCATGCCAACAAGTCATATCGGCTTTCATGATGTATATGTTGCCATTCGCCCAAATATTCTGGTGGACATCGGTAACCAAGTTGCCTATGCCGCCAGGATGGAGTCGTGTTGATGTTGTGGATTCTGGCGTTTCATATCATTTTCATGGTCACCTGGTTCGCGGGACTTTTCTACCTGCCGCGGCTGTTCGTATATCATGCCGAGGCAAGTGACGAGATAAGCTTGCGACGCTTCGAGATCATGGAACGGCGGCTGTTGATCATCATGAATATCGGTGCCGCCGGCACTGTCATATTCGGCCTTTGGCTGCTGTTGGGCTGGTGGCTGCCACCGCCTCTCTGGCTGTATGTGAAACTGGCGCTGGTGGCATTGTTGATGCTATACCATATCTATTGCCGCAAGTTGCTGACGGATTTCAAACAGCGTCTTAACCGCCACAGCCCGGGTTTTTACCGCTGGTTCAACGAGATTCCGGCGCTCTTGCTGATAGCCATCGTGCTCCTGGTGGTGGTGAAGCCGAAACTGTTCTGAATCGTACTCCGATCCGCACACAAAAACGTGCCCGCTACCCGGGCTGTGCTGTTAACGTGTGGTATAGGTCTCAGGTTTTTCTGGGAATAATTTTCGGTGTACAGCGCTTGGCTAAGCTCCAACTGAGCTGCCAGTCATATTGAGACGTTAATCATCGCTGTCGAGGGATGTCCCGAACAATTGTCGCGCGATGTAATACTCTCGGTCTGAGATTAGGTGATTACTTCGCGCAGCCGCGGTGCCGATTCCATCTCCGACGCTTTATGATTTGCGGGATGTTCTCGCCCCCTACTAAAGCCCGCCTGCGCCTGCAGCAAGGCAACTGCTTGCAACTCGCCAGCCCGCCCGGCAACCCTTGAGCCTAATAGCAGATGGATCAGGTGCTTTGTGCGTGCGCGACCTGTGCGGAGGGGCACGGGCAGGATCTCGACTGCTAATTGCATTAATGCGAATGATAATTATTGA
>DAHVFI010000224.1 GCA_027317045.1 Gammaproteobacteria bacterium | reverse complement strand
GAGTGGGATTGGGACGCGGGCTATAACTACGGCAACAACTACGAGTCCGATGTCACCTCCGGCCTGGTGAATACCGAACGCCTGCAGACTGCCCTGGGCTTGCCGGGCCAGGCACCCTGCCAGATCAATGGCGTGGCGGTAGCGGGCTGCGTGCCGTTCAACTGGTTCGGCGGTTACAACCAGGCCACCGGCCAGGGCAGCATCACCCCGGCCATGGCCAACTACGTGCTGTTCGAGGAACACGATGTCAGCCAGGAGACCATGCGGGATTACACCGCCAATATCACCGGCAACCTGTTCAACCTGCCGGCCGGCCCCGTGGGTATCGCCCTGGGCGCGGAGTCCCTGGAGCACGACGGCTTCCAGCATCCCGACGCGCTGGTGCAGGAAGGCAATACCAGCGGCAACGTGACCCAGTCCACCAACGGCAAGGAATCCACCAAGGCGGAATACATCGAGTTCAACTTCCCGCTGGTGGCGGATGCACCGTTCATGAAGAGCGTAAGCCTGGACATCGCCAACCGCTGGTCGCAGTTCAAATGGGCGGGCGGTAACCCCGGTAACGCCGGTTCCGGAATCCAGCACTCCGCTTCCAACACCTCGGGGCGGGCGGCCTTGCGCTGGCAGGCCACCGACTCCCTGTTGCTGCGGGCTTCCTGGTCTCAGGGCTTCCGCATCCCCAGCATCAGCGAGTTATTCCTGGGCAACAGCGACGACTTCCCAACCCTGACCGATCCCTGCGTAACCCCGGTGGCTCCGCTGCAACCCGGGTTCTGCGGCGCCTCGACCAACCAGCCGAACAATCAGATCAAGACCACCGTCGGCGGCAACGCGAACCTGACACCGGAGCGCTCCATCAGCCGGACCGCCGGGTTCGTGTACAACCCCGACTGGCTGCCGGGCTTCGACATCAGCATGGATTACTTCAAGATAGACGTGCTGAACGCGGTCAGCGCGCTGCCGGCCCAGACCATCCTGAACGGCTGTTATTACGGCGGCAACGCGGGTTACTGCAGCCTGATCACGCGTTCCGGCGGTACCGGGGCCTACAACCAGAATGGCTCCATCACCAATGTGACCGATACCAATACCAATATCGGCGGCATCAAGACCGAAGGGGTGGACTGGTTGATGGATTATAAATTCCCGTCCACGGCCATCGGTGATTTCAAGGCCTCCTTTGATATGACGTTCACCAAGCAATACGTGGTGACCCAGGCTTTCGGGTCCGGCCTGCCGGGCAGTCCGATCCTGAGCAGCCAGGAGCAGTCCGGCACCACCGGCGGTTCCGGCGGCGGCGTCTTCGGTGGCTTCCCGAAACAGCGCGCCACCTTCGGCCTCAACTGGAACTACGGCGATTGGTCTGCGATGTGGAGTATGGAGTACATCGGCCATATGATTGAAGACTGCGCCTCGACGATGGTCATCAATCCGGCGAGCCGCTGCCCGTTGACGGGACCCTTCCCGTTCACCACGGGTACCCAGACACTGAACCACATCGGCGCGACGACTTATCATGACGTGTCTGTGACTTATCACCTGGATCCGCTGAATACCGATTTCACCTTCGGTATCCGCAATCTGTTTGATAAGCAGCCGCCTATCGCCATGTCGGCCTTCGCCAACAGCTTCCTGCCCACGTTCTACCGGGCACCGGGCCGGTTCTTCTACGCCCGCGTGGGGGTGAAGTTCTAAGCACCGCTGTCAATAACAACAAGTCTGAAACCTGCGGCCCCGGAAACGGGGCCGCTTTTTCATGGGCAATTCTAATTGATCCGTTCGCGGTGATCACTGCGACTTCGCTGTTGCACGGCAACACTCACGGTGCACCAGGCGATAAATCCGGATCCGCAAAGAACGCTTGATGGAAAACACAGGACTTGCAAGCGCTCTGTTCAACGGATGCCTAAAAAAGCGGCCCGCAGAGCGGGCCGCAATACATGCCACGAAATATCGAAGCAAGTTAATGCAGCACTACGGCAATCCTATTGGCAGTGAGTGTGTTGCTGGTGCTGTCGAACCCGCCGACGCTCCAGATGCCCACGACGGCACCGCCCGCGTTCAGGCGGGAAGTGAGGTCTGTGACGAAGTCCGCGAAGTTGGCATGCACTTCCACGGTGCCGTTCTGGGCTATTGCGAAATCACCACCCGCCGGATTACCCACGATGGTGGGTGGGGCCGGGAGCGTGGTGAGCACCGTTATCACGCCGCCACGCCGCAGGTTATCGAACACCGGTGCGGGACTGCCCGTGAGATCAGGGACGATGCCGTTGACCGGGTCAATGGACGTGAATGCTTGCGTGGTTCCCGCAGTGCCCCAGTAAATTCCAAGCCGGGCACGCGCAGTGGAAAAATCCGCGACGCTCTTGGCGGAGAAATCCGGCGGCGCAGAACCGAATGGCGTCACGAAGCCGTAACTCACCACCGGGTCATTGGCGGTGAAGCTGCTGTCGGACAGCCCGTTGAGTGCCACATCGTAATTCGATGGATTGCTGCCGGTACCGGTGAAGTTGAACAGGCTGACCGGGCGGCCCTCAAAACTCTGCACGTTCACCAGCATGCCGGTAGCGCTGCCGTCCGGACCGTTGAATACGGCATCCAGGCGGGTGTACTCCAGCTGCGCGAAGCCGTTGCCGGCATCCATGGCGAGTGAGCCGGGATTCGGGTTGGTGATGGTGCCGAATACCAACAGACGTTGTCCCACTGAAATATCGTTGATGGCGAAGGTACCGGTGGGATCGCCTTCTTCACGAACTTTGGTGTTGGCGCCGACGGTGACCTCCACGTCATCGGCGAACACCACGCTCTGGTCGCTGC
>DAHVFI010000215.1 GCA_027317045.1 Gammaproteobacteria bacterium | reverse complement strand
GCATGGAGCAGTCGCGTTCACCCAGGTGCACGGCGTTTCCGTGGCCGTCACCTAGCACCTGGAATTCGATGTGTCGCGGGCGTTCCAGGAATTTTTCCATGTAGACACTGTCGTTGCCGAAAGCGGACTTGGCTTCGGCCTTGGTCATGTTGATGGCGGAAATCAGCGCGGCCTCGCTATGCACTACGCGCATGCCGCGTCCGCCGCCGCCGCCCGCGGCCTTGATGATGACTGGATAGCCAACCTTCTTGGCAATCGACAGCACCTGCTGGGGATTGTCCGGCAGGGCGCCCTCTGAACCTGGAACCGTGGGCACACCGGCTTCACGCATGGCCTGCTTGGCGGAGACCTTGTCGCCCATCAGGCGGATGGTTTCGGGGCGCGGGCCGATGAAGATGAACCCGCTTTTCTCGACCCGTTCAGCGAAATCGGCGTTCTCGGCCAGAAAGCCGTAACCCGGATGGATAGCGACGGCGTCGGTGACTTCCGCGGCGCTGATGATGGCCGGCATATTCAGGTAGCTTTCCGAAGACGGCGGCGGTCCAATGCACACCGATTCATCGGCCAGGCGCACGTGTTTCAGTTCGCGGTCGGCGGTGGAGTGCACCGCCACGGTCTTGATGCCGAGTTCACGGCAGGCACGCAGGATGCGCAGCGCGATTTCGCCGCGGTTGGCGATCACGATTTTATCGAGCATGGCGGGGGCCCGGGGTGTGGCCTTGGCGGAAATGGCGGCTTACTCGACGATGATGAGCGGCTGCCCGAATTCCACCGGGTCGCCGTTGTTGGCCAGGATCGCTTTGACGGTGCCGGCCTTGTCCGCCTCGATTTGATTCATCATCTTCATGGCTTCGATGATGCACAGGGTGTCGCCTTCCTTGACCACGCTGCCCACCTCCACAAACGGTTTGGCGCCGGGTGAGGCGGAGCGATAGAAAGTGCCCACCATGGGCGCTTTGACCTGGTGTCCGGCCGGAATTTCCTGACCGGGTGCGGGAGCGGCGGTTGGCGCCGGAGGAGCCGCCACCATTGGCGGTGCCGTGCCTTGGGTGGTCCCCGGTGCATGGTTGCCGTAGCGGCTGATGCGCACCGATTCCTCACCCTCGGTGATCTCAATCTCGGCGATGCCGGATTCCTCCAGCAGCTCAATGAGTTTCTTGACTTTGCGTATATCCATGCTGCACCCCAGAAGTGGGACGGTTCAGGTTTGATGGGTTTGGAGGTAGCGGTCAGCTGCCAGCAGGGCCAGTTCATAACCCTGGGGGCCGAGGCCGCTGATGGTGCCCACCGCCAGATCGGAAAAATGCGATCGTTGGCGGAAGGCTTCGCGGGCGTGGATATTACTTAAGTGGATTTCAATGAACGGCAGTCTTACCGCGGCCAGAGCATCCCGCAGAGCCACGCTGGTGTGGGTGTAACCGCCGGGATTGAACAGCAGGAAGCCAATGCCGTCCCGGTGTGCTTGCTGGAGCCGGTCAATGAGGGCACCCTCGTGATTACTCTGGTAAGTGGTAAGCACGTGCCCAAGGGCCTTGGCCTGTCCCAAGAGGCGTTTTTCGATGCTGGCGAGACTGTCATGGCCGTAGTACTCGGGTTCCCGTTCACCCAACAGGTTCAGATTAGGGCCATTTAAAAGCAGGACGTTCGCCACGTAATAGCCTCATTTATCCGGATTATCGCCGAAGTTTTATGAGGATATCACAATTTTATGCTTCAAACAGCCTGAGAAACGGGGTGTACCGACGATGAAAGACCTGGAAACCAAGGTCTATCCAGGCCCCAATCCCTGAAGTCTTTTTAAGGGTTATCCGTGGAAGGGCTGTACGTGAACTATGCTAAAGAACGAACTGGAGGCCGGTGATTCTGGGGCAAGCGGGGAAATTTGTCTATGGTCGTGCGACAGAAAGCTGTTAGATCACCGCAGTTAGCAGCTAATTCGCATGCGTTACCGTCACAGGCGCAGGGGGGGTCGGTACGGTTAGGCTAAGGGCCGTGCGTATCAGGCCTTCCGCCTCCGCCGGCTCGAGTTCGCCGGAATGGATCTTGAATACCCGGCCCCCGCGGTCCAACACCACGGTATAAGGCAGGCCGATGAAGTTGCCGCCCAAGGCGCTGATGATTTGGGGGACCCGGTTATCGCCCATGAGGATCGGGTAATTCACCACCATCCGCCGCAAGAACGTACGCACATCCTTTTCATTCTGCTCGTCGGTGGCGATTCCCACGACCTGCAGTCCCTGGGCGGCGTATTTGGCCTGCAGTCTCACCAACAGTGGGATCTCCTGGCGGCAGGGCGGACACCAGGTGGCCCAGAAATTGACCAGCAGCACCTTGCCGTGCCAGTCGGCGAGCGTGTGCTGGTTTCCGCTCAGGTCATCCAGGGCAACGTTCAGCGCCTGGCCGGTGGACAGGGTTGGTATGGTATCCGGCGCTGAAGTTGCAGCGGCGGTGGCTGGGGCCGTGTGGGGGGGTAGCAGCCATTGATATACGCCGAAACCCGCGGCGGCGGCGGCCATCAGAATGGCAATCACAAGTCCGGTCGCCTGTGTGTGTTTCAATTCACTGCCCCGGTGGTGGCGCTGAAAGTTTGCCGGATGCGCGTCTCAAATTCACGCGCACCCATGTAGCCGACCACGCGATCGGCAGTGAGTTCCCGGCCATCGGCATTGAAGAACATGATGCTCGGTGGGCCGTAGATACCGAAATGCTTGAGCAACGCCTGATCCTCGGCATCGTTGGCGGTTACATCAGCTTGCAATAGCACGGTGTTCGCCAGTGCGGCTTTGACGCCGTGATCCATGAAAGCCGTATGTTCCATTTCCTTGCAGGACACACACCAGTCCGCGTAGAAATCCAGCATCGCAGTCTGGTGGGCACGGCTCGCCCGGACCAGCGCCTGATTCAAATCCGCCAGCGTCTTGATGCGGGTGAATTGCAGACCCCGGTTGCGTGCGCGGCGGGTGGCAACCGGTGTCGCAAGGTTCGTGGCATTGAAACGTGCCAGTGGCTGCAATGGATCGGTGCCGCCGGTGGCGGCGCCCACCAGCATGATGATGCCGTACACGCCCACCAGCACCCCTACAGCCTTCCACAGTTTTCGCCAGCCGCTGGCGCGAACATCCAATAGCAACAGGTACATGCCACAGACTATCGCCAGCGCCGCCCACAGCATCAGAGTCAGCGGACCCGGCAGGATGCGCGACAGGAACCAGATGGCGACTCCCAGCAGGATCACACCGAGCACGGACTTAACCGACTGCATCCAGGGCCCGGCCTTGGGAACCAGTTTGCCGGCGGAGGTGCCGACGATGAGCAGCGGGATGCCCATGCCGATGCCGAGCGCAAACAAGGTGAGGCCGCCGCGCACCGGATCGCCGCTCTGGCTGATGACCAGCAGCGCGGCGACCAGCGGTGCGGTGATGCAGGGGCCGACGATGAGCGCCGAGAGCACGCCCATGATACCCACGCCCACAAAGGCACCGCCTTTCTGAGCGTTGCTGAACCCCACCAGCCGCGTCTGGATGGCGCTCGGCATCTGCAGTTCATATAACCCGAACATGGATAGGGCCAACAACACGAATATCAGGCTGAACACGCTCACAATCCAGGGATTCTGGAACCAAGCCTGCACGTTGGCGCCGATGAGCGCCACCACAACGCCGGCTGCGGTGTAGGTGAACGCCATGGCCAGCACATACACCAGCGACAGGGAGAAAGCACGAGCGGTGGAGGGCTGCTGGTGCTGGCCGGCGATCAGTCCGGCGATGATCGGAATCATGGGCAGCACGCAGGGCGTGAAGGTGAGCGCCAACCCCAACCCCAGGAACACCAGCAATACCCAGGCGAGATTGCCGTGGCGGATGAGCTCCGCCAGGCGGCTTTGCTGGGATGGCGGCGCCGTCGTTGTTGGCGGGCTGATCTGCGGAGTGCCGCTGGCATTCGGGATGGAGGCCACTCCGGGTGCGGCCAAATTTATATTGACGGTCTTGGTGATGGGCGGATAGCACAAGCCCTTGTCGGCGCAACCTTGGTAAGTGACGCTGAGCATGAATTGGCTGGCCGTGCCGCTGCGGCTCACGGGAATCAGCGCAGCCACCGCATGCCGGTAGATTTCGCTGGTGCCGAAGTATTGATCGTTCTCGATTTCGCCCTGGGGGAAATCCGGTGCACCCAGGGCAATGCCGGGATCATTGCTGCTGAAATGGAATTTCTGCCGGTACAGATAATAACCATCGGCAATTTGCCAGCTGACCGCCACGCTGCCGGCGTCTTTTGCCTGTGCCATAAAATGAAACACCTGATCAGGCGGCGGGAAACTGTTGTCGGGGTTGTTGCCGGTCACCAGCGCCGCCAGATCCGGTGGATGCACCGCGGCGGCGGCGAGCCTCAGGTTGAATTGTTTTTTCTGGGGCGGATAGCAGAACCCCAGGTCAGCACAACCCTGATACACCACCTCCAGCAGCAACGGCCCAGAACCGCTATAGGGGACGCTGGCGGTGACTCCCTCACGATAAATTTCCTGAGCGCCGAAGAATTGGTCACGGTGAATTTCGCCGGCAGGGAAATGCGGGGCGGCCAGCGTGATGCCGGGGCTATGGCTGATGAACTGGAATTTGTTTTTATAGAGGTAATAGCCGGGCAGGATGTCCCAGTGGGCCATCAGCATCCCGTTCTGGGGCTGCACTTGCAGGCGATACACCTGCTCCGGCGGGAGCGGTTGGTTATCCGCGCGGACCCAGGCCGGCAGCAAGCTCAAGCTCGCAAGTAAGAACAGGGTGAGGTTTTTCATGGGACTTGGGTGTTTTCGGTGAGCCATTGGAGATAGGCCGGATCGCCGTGGCTGACGGGCAGGGCGATGATTTCCGGGACTTCGTAAGGGTGCAGGGCCCGCAGACGACTGCACAATGCCTCAAAGCGGGCGGCTGTGGATTTGATAAGCAGCAGACACTCAGGTTCCCGCCGCACGCTGTCCTGCCAGCGATATATAGAGGTAAGGCCGGGCAGCAGATTCACACAGGCGGCCAGACGCTCTTCCACCAGGGCCGTGGCGATGCCCTCCGCTGACTCGCGGTCAGGGCAGGTACTAAATGTAACAAGTTGATTTTGATCCATAAATTCATTTTCAAGACGATTTTGTTGTTCTTAGCCCTTGACTCTACGGGATTCGCCACTATTATTAGCACTCAGCGCGTTAGAGTGCTAACAAACTCTTGGGCGCTTCGTTATTTAGACCCTTAATCCCAAGAAATCATTTCGTGAGGAGAGTCTTTACATGAAGCTGCATCCACTTCACGACCGGGTGATCATCAAACGCCTGGAATCGGAAACCAAAACCCCGGGCGGCATTGTCATCCCGGATACCGCTAAAGAAAAGCCCATGAAGGGTGAGGTCATCGCCGTCGGCAAGGGCCGCACGCTGGACAGCGGCCAGGTCGTTGCCCCTACCGTCAAGGTAGGCGACAAAGTCCTGATCGGCAAGTACTCCGGCTCGGAGTTCAAGATTGACGACGTGGAATACGTCGCCGTAAAGGAAGATGAAATCATCGCCATCGTAGGCGGCAAGTGATTCGCTTCCGGCATCCGAATTTACAGACATCCATATTTTTAGAGGAATACAGCAATGGCTGCTAAAGACGTTAAATTTGGTGACGATGCGCGTCAGCGCATGTTCCGGGGCGTCAACGTCCTGGCGAACGCCGTCAAGGTGACGCTCGGTCCCAAGGGCCGCAACGTGGTACTGGAC
>DAHVFI010000211.1 GCA_027317045.1 Gammaproteobacteria bacterium | reverse complement strand
ACATGGCATGCATCAGCTTGGGTGCCACGTTAGCAGTCACCGAAATAACCCCCTGCCCGCCACGCAGGATGAATTCCATGGCCGTGGCGTCATCACCGCTGATAAGCAGGAAAGCTTCGCCACAGCGGCGGCGGATTTCCTCCAGCCGCTCAAGTTTGCCGGTGGCTTCTTTGATGCCGATGATATTTTGGATGAGGGCCAAACGTTCGACGGTTTCCGGCAACATATCCACGACGCTGCGGCTCGGTACATTGTAAAGAATCAGGGGCAACGATACTGCGTCCGCGATCGTGCGGAAATGCCGATAAAGACCTTCCTGGGTAGGTTTGTTGTAGTACGGCACCACCACCAGCGCGGCTGCGACGCCTCGCGCCTGGGCAAGGCGCGTCAAGGCCAAAGCATGCGCCGTGGAATTGGAACCGGTACCGGCAATAACCGGGATGCGCCCGGCGGCCGCCCGCAGGCAACAGTCCAAGACGCGCATATGCTCGTCTGCTTCGAGGGTGGCAGACTCGCCCGTGGTGCCTACGGCCACGATGGCATCAGTGCCCTCAGCCACATGCCAGTGCACCAGGTTTTCGAGCGCGGTGAAATCCACCCGACCGTCGTCGGCCATCGGCGTCACCAGCGCCACTATACTGCCCTGAAACATCCGTCCGTCCCCAGAAGTTAAAGGTGTATGTTACCGGTCCAATAGCCTCCTGCTCAAGGAAAATGCTGCGCAATGCAGTTGCGCCTTAGACCAAACCCGGTACACTGCTGCCACATAACCCACGGCAGGACCGACCACTGCGAGCTCGAATGAAACAGTTTCTGGTGGTGTCGGTGCTGGCTGAAGACCGGCCCGGCATCCTCCACGACATCGCGCGCGCAGTAAAGGACTGCGGCTGCAATGTGGTCGAGAGCCGCATGACGGTGCTGGGCGGTGAATTCGCCATGTTGCTGCTGGTGTCCGGCAATTGGAACACCATCACCAAGCTGGAAGGTCAGCTGCCAAAACTGGAAAAACACTTGGCGCTTACGCTGTCGGCGCGCCGCACCACGGAACGTGAACCGCGCCACAATCTGGTTCCATATGCCATCGACGCAGTATGCCTGGACCAGCCGGGCATCATTTTCAACCTTGCCAATTTTTTTGCCGAACGCAATATCGGCATCGCCGACCTTGTCACCCGTGGCTATCCAGCAGTTCACACGGGTGCGCCCATGTTTTCGGTGCAGATGGCGGTGAATATTCCGGCAGACCTGCACATTGGCGGCTTGCGGGAAGAATTCATGGATTTCTGCGACCGGCTTAACTTGGACGCTATCATGGAGCCCATAAAAAATTGATGGTCAAATCAATGTCAACCCAATCAAGCTTGATCACTCCATTCCCTCGGAGATCCAGGAATGCCTAAGGTTTCCATCGACGAGCCCGTTTCAGATTTTGAGCTGCCGGCCACTGGCAGTAAAACTGTCAGCCTTTCTGAATTCAAGGGCCGGAATGTGGTTTTGTACTTCTATCCCAAGGACAATACCGCCGGTTGTTCGCTGGAAGCCGAGGCTTTCCGTGATCGCCAAATAAAATTCAAGCGACTCAACACCGTGATAGTGGGTGTGTCACGGGACAGTCTGAAATCCCATGAGAATTTCCGCCGTAAACATGCCTTCAGGTTTGATTTGTTGTCCGACGAAAAAGAGGTGGTCTGCAAATTATTCAGGGTAATAAAGATGAAGAACATGTATGGACGCAAGATTCGCGGCATCGAGCGCAGCACCTTCCTGATCGACGCCGAGGGTGTGCTGCGACGGGAGTGGCGCAAAGTTGCAGTAAAAGGCCACGTGGACGCAGTCCTGAACGCCATCAAGGCCCTGCACTGAAACCCGAAGGCCCCGTGTGAAGAAACTCCGCGAACAGCACCGGCTCTACGTGCTCGACACCAATGTGCTGATGCACGATCCCACCGCGATATTCCGTTTCCAGGAACACGATATCTTTCTGCCCATGGTGGTCTTGGAAGAACTGGATGCCGGTAAAAAAGGCTTATCAGAAGTGGCGCGCAATGTACGCCAAGTCAGCCGCTTCCTGGATGAAATGACGCGGGGTGTAAGCAAGGCGCAGATAGATACGGGCCTATTGATCTCCGGTCCACATCGTTACGCCAATGCTAAGGAGGCAGGTACGGGGCGGCTGTTCTTCCAGACCGAGCCATTGCCAACGATACTGCCGGATTCTCTGCCCGGCAATAAACCCGACAACAACATCCTCGGTACCACCTTGGCCTTGCAACAAAAATTTCCAGAACGACACCTAACCCTGGTCTCCAAAGACATTAACCTGCGTATCAAGGCCGCGGTGCTGGGCATCCATGTCGAGGATTATTTCAATGACAAGGCATTGGATGACCTGGACCTGCTGTTTACCGGCATGGACAATCTCCCGGAGGATTTCTGGGAGCATCACAGTAAGAATATGGAATCCTGGCAGCAGGAGGGCCGTACCTACTACCGCATCCAGGGGCCTCGCGTGAAAACCTGGTTCCCAAACGAATTTGTCTACAGCAATGCGGAAGATTTCGAAGCCATGGTGAGCACTCTCGACGAACGTGGCGCATTGCTGGAGCTCACCCGTGATTACCGCGGTATCCGTCACACCGTATGGGGTATTAAAGCCCGCAACCGGGAGCAAAATTTTGCTTTGAACCTGCTGTTAGACCCGAATGTGGACTTCGTCACACTACTGGGTGCCGCCGGCACCGGCAAAACCTTGTTGACTCTGGCAGCCGGCCTCGCCCAGACATTGGAACAGAATCGATACCGCGAAATCATCATGACACGCGTCACCGTGCCATTGGGCGAGGATATTGGCTTCTTGCCGGGTACCGAAGAAGAAAAAATGACGCCTTGGATGGGTGCCCTCATGGACAATCTGGAAATACTTACCCAGTCTGGAGAGGGCGGAGAATGGGGTCGCGCCGCCACCAACGATCTACTGCGCACCCGCATCAAGATCCGCTCCTTGAACTTCATGCGCGGCCGCACTTTCCTGAACCGCTACATAATCGTGGACGAGGCCCAGAACTTGACCCCCAAACAACTCAAGGCGCTCATCACCCGTGCCGGCCCTGGCACCAAGATGGTCTGCATCGGTAACATTTCCCAGATAGACACGCCCTACCTCACGGAAACCACATCCGGCCTGACCTTTGTGGTTGACCGCTTCAAGCAGTGGCCCCATTCTGGCCACGTTACCTTGCTGCGGGGCGAGCGCTCGCGGCTGGCGGACTACGCTTCGGATATCTTGTGAGCAGCCTATACAGCCGGCAGAGACGGCGGCTGGTACTGACAACCCAGCCCCGCCTGTGCTTAAATCAGACGCCTTTAAAACCCCTCATGCCCCTGAGGAACAAACGATGAACAACCAGCAGTTTGCCAAATGGACCTTTGCCCTGTTTGCAGCCGCGGTAGTCGCCGCCCTGCCCGGCGTGGCTTCGGCTTCCAATTTCCAGCTCACGGAACAAAGCGTCACCAGCTTGGGAAGCGCACACGCAGCCGGTGCTGCCTATGCGAACGATGCGTCCACCATCTGGTACAACCCAGCAGGACTCACTCGGCTGAGCGGCCCGGAACTGGATACCGGCCTAAGCGTGATCCGTTTTGGTGCTAGTTTCACACCCACGACCGCCGTGGACGCCAGCGGGCGGCCACTCACTGGAAATAACGGCGGCAACCCCGGCAAACTCGGCGCGGTGCCTTTCATTTATTACTCCACGCCGCTCAGCGACAAGCTGGATTTTGGTATCGGCCTGGGCGTGCCCTTCGGCCTTGCCACCAGTTATAACGCCAGTTCTATTTTCCGTTATCAAGCTATCTACACCTCGGTGACGGTGGTCAATCTGAATCCGACACTAGCCTACAAATTCACGGACCATTTCTCGGGCGGTTTCGGTTTGGACGTCCAGCGCATGGACGTAAAACTCACCAATGACATTGATTTCGGCGCGGTGTGTTTCGCAGAAGTCAGTCCCACCGTCTGCAGCCAGAGCTTCGGACTGGTACCTCAAGGTCATGACGGCTTCTTTCAAGGGACGGCCAACAACACTGCCACCGGCTACAACTTTGGACTGTTATGGGACTACGGTGCCACGCGCGTGGGTTTTTCCTACCGCTCGCGCGTCAAGCACAATCTGAGCGGCAGTGCCAGCTTCACCAATGTACCCACGGTCTTCGCGAGTCAAGGTTTATTCCAGACTCAGGGAATCAGTGCCGAGTTCACCACGCCGCAAATTGTTTCCTTGAGCTTGTTTCAGCAGCTCAACAGTCAGTGGTCGTTGATGGCCGACTGGAGCTACACTGGCTGGAGCAGTTTCCAGAATCTGACCATCAATTTCTCCGACCCCAACATGCCGCCTGCAGTTGTGCAGGAGGGTCTGTCCAATTCGAATCGTTTCAGCGTTGGTCTGAATTACAAATACAGTGATGCCTGGACCTTCCGAACAGGTGTTGCGTTCGACAAAACACCGGTGCCCGACCCCACGGCCGCCTCAGCGACAACACCCAATAGCGTGAACGCCAGCCGTACTGCACGCCTGCCGGACGCGAATCGCAAATGGCTGGCCTTTGGCGCCAGCTGGCATGTTTCTAATCACAGTCAATGGGATATCGGCTATGCCCACCTGTTCATCAATAGCCACATTCCATTCAGCCAGCTGGATGGCAGCAGCGGCGACTATGTCGCCGGACAGTTCAATGCCGACGCGGATATTTTGGGTATCCAATATATCTACCGGTTCTGAGCTGGGCTCAGTTCGGCCTCTCGACTAACAGCCCCCGCTTGCGGGGGCTTTTTTTATCTACCCCTGAAGTAAATGGCCGCGCCGCGTGGTCTACTTTATTGATACGGAATGCACAGCCTCCGCCTGCCAATCAACGTGTCATAATGGAGCCAAGATCCAGTATTCCGGAAAATCCAGATTTGTGAATCCCGATTCACCATGCAAAGCAATCAGCTCAAAATAACCATCTATCTGCTTCTTGCCGGTGTGCTGACGCTGGGCAGCGGTCCCGTGTCGGCAGATTCCAATAATACGGATTCCGCGACCCAACATCGCATGCCTTTAATAATGCCGAATTCCGTGTACCAAGACTTTACTGCCAACTACACCGATAAGCCCAACAATGATTCCAGCAGCGACTTTAATCTGCCCCAGCTCGGTACCGCAGGTGCCGATGTTCTGACGCCGGAACAGGAATACCAGATAGGCGTGAAGATCATGAATGAGGCGCGTCAGGCAGGAGTCATTCTTGATGATCCTCTGGTCCATGAGTACATAGACAACCTGGGCCATGAGCTGTCTTCTCACAGCGACAACCCAACGCTGCATTTTGAATACTTCGTGATCAACGATCCCGATATCAACGCCGTTACCTTGCCAGGCGGCTTCATTGGCGTAAATAGCGGCTTGATACTCGACACCGACAACGAGGACGAATTGGCAGGCGTCATGGCGCACGAAACCAGCCATGTAACCCAACGCCATATCGCACGCTCGGCGGAGGATGAGAAGGACCGCAGCCTGCTCAATATCGCCACTATCCTCGGCGCAATTCTGGTAGCCGCCAACACCGCCGATCCCGATGTGGCCATGGGCACCATCGCCACAGCCGAGGGTGCCATGGAGCAGCATCAGATCAATTTCACCCGCGCTCAGGAAGAGGAGGCTGACCGGGTTGGCATCCAGACACTGGCGCGCGCCGGTTTTCCGCCACAGGGTATGATTGATTTTTTCGAAAAGATGCAGCGCAATT
>DAHVFI010000209.1 GCA_027317045.1 Gammaproteobacteria bacterium | reverse complement strand
TCATGGCCGCACCGGACATTGGGGAGCCGCATTGTAAGCGAAGCAAGGCGGGATGTGCAGGCGGCAGCGGTCGCGCTAAACTAGACTTGCATTTTTCATCAAGGGTGTTGCATGCCGTTGAATTCAGAAAACCTGATCTGGCTCGATCTGGAAATGACCGGACTCAACCCGGATACAGACCGCATTCTGGAGATTGCCACGCTGGTGACTGACAAACAACTTAATATTATGGAAGAAGGTCCTGTCATGGCCGTGCACCAGAGCGATGCGGTATTGTCCGCCATGGGCGACTGGTGTACCCGTCAGCATGGTCAATCGGGGCTTAGTGAGCGGGTACGCGCAAGCCGCGTCACCGAGGCTGAAGCAGAACGCGCCACACTCGATTTTCTACGCCAATACCTGCCGCCCAATACCTCACCCATGTGCGGAAACAGTATTTGTCAGGATCGGCGCTTCCTGGCGCGCCACATGCCGGAACTGGAAAAATTCTTTCATTACCGCAATCTGGATGTAAGTACTCTTAAGGAACTTGGTAAACGCTGGGCTCCGAATATTATGCTTGGGTTCACCAAGCAAGCCAGCCATTTGGCGTTGGAGGATATCCGCGATTCCGTGGCCGAGCTCAAGTATTATCGCGAGCACTTATTCAGGCCCGAGGTTTTTTAGCACATTCCACTCGCACCCACCCGCATGAGCGATAAACTGAATATTGCTGATATTCGCGCCGCGGCGGCGCAAATAGCCCGCTATGTTCGGCACACGCCGGTCATGCGCTGTACGCAGTTGGAGGAAATACTGAGCGCGAAGATTTTCTTTAAATGTGAAAATTTCCAGGAGATGGGTGCGTTCAAGATTCGCGGCGCCAGCAACGCCGTTTTTTCACTACCCGATGAGGCACTTAAAAACGGCGTGGCTACGCATTCCTCAGGCAATCATGGTACGGCGGTGGCACTGGCGGCAAAACGCCGGGGCGTACCCGCTTGCGTAGTCATGCCGGAGAATGCCAGTGCCTTTAAAAAACAAACAGTGGCGGAATACGGCGCCCAAATCATTGGCTGCGAATCTACCATGACCGGGCGCGAGGCGGCGCTCGCGAGGTACGTGGCTGCAACCGGCGCAGCCGTGGTGCACCCCTACAATGACCTGGCGGTTATGGCCGGGCAGGGCACAGCTGCGCTGGAATTGCATGAGGAAGTGCCAGATCTGGAGGCGATACTGGTGCCGGTGGGCGGGGGCGGCTTGCTCTCGGGCACGGCGGTGGCGACGCGCGGGCTGCGGCCCAACTGCAGGATCATTGGCATCGAACCACTGGGCGCGGATGATGCCTGGCGGGCCCTCAAGACAGGCCATATCGAGGCGCTGGCGCACCCCGATACCATTGCTGACGGGTTGCGGGCCACCTTGGGACCGCTGCCTTTCGCGGTGATTCGTGAGCAGGTGGATGACATCATGCGCGTATCCGACGAGGCTATCATCAGCGCCATGCGTTACGTGTGGGAACGCATGAAAATCATCATCGAACCTTCCTCGGCGGTGGTAGTGGCGGCATTGCGGGGGGGTCTGGCAGAGGTGAAGGGCCGGCGGGTCGGTGTTATCCTCACTGGTGGCAACGTGGACCTGGATCATTTACCTTGGTGAGAGGATGTAGTTATGCGGAGCTGGACAATACGGTTGCTTGGATTGGCAGTCATGCTGTGCTGTGCAACGGCGCTGGCGGGAGCATCAACCATCAAGCCGGTGGATGTACGCGATCTCATGAGCGTGACGCAGTTTGACCAAGCCGGACTCAACAAACTTTCGCCGGATGAATTGAAGGCCTTGAACGCCTGGCTGAATCAATACCTGAATTCACGTACCGCGGCGGTGGCTGCACCTCCGGTTCCACAATCTGCGGTGATGGCACCAGCGGCGGCCGCATCCGGCGTGGCCAGCTTCGGCGCGGATACCATGACCTACAAGGAACCCGCCAATGAACCCAAGCGCATCGAAACCCGGATTGCAGGCCCGTTCACAGGCTGGACCGGTGATACGCTATTCAAGCTGGAGAATGGCCAGGTTTGGGAGCAAGCAGCCACCGGCTACTACACTAATGTGCAGCTGGACCATCCCCAGGTGGTGATAAAGAAACTGAGCTTCGGCTATCTGCTGACCTTGCCGGGGCACGGCGAAACTGTGTTTGTACGGCGCATCAAATAATTAATGACATCCGCCAATTCCGCCGTGTATAAGCACTACAGACAGAATGGCCTGCGCTTCCTGTTGATGATTGCAATTCTTGCATTAAGCAGTGTGATATTCGCCGCAGATCAGGCGGATGCAATACTGGGGCAGTGGATTACGGCAGGCGGCAAGGCGCGGGTCGAGATAGTGCGGCAAAACGGCACCTATGTGGGACACATCGTGTGGCTGAAAGAACCCCTCTATCCAGTTGACGATGCCCAAGGTATGTCCGGTAAACCCAAAGTGGATCGCAAGAATTCGGAAGCGGCTTTGCGAACGCGGCCTATCATCGGTTTACCGTTGGTGAGTGGCTTTCATTTTGCAGGAGCTAATGAATGGACCGGTGGAACCATCTATGATCCCGAAAATGGCAAGACATACAGCTGCAAAATCAGTTTGACGAGTAACGGTTCCTTGCGGGTACGCGGTTATATTGGCATATCATTTTTTGGCCGCACCGAGGTCTGGCAGCGTTATGCGTCAGTAGCAGGAACACCTGCGGCAACTGCCAAGACTCCATAATCCTTAATAAATCTTAAGGTGGTGACTGGGAAGTGGCGGGTGGTGCGCTGGTTGTATCCGTTTGTGCTTGGATTTGCCGATCCATGGCTTGTTTCTGAGCATCGATCGTATTTTGGACGTTTTTGGCCTTGTTAATTTCCCGTATATAGGGTGCGAACACAGTGTGACTCACCGGGGGTGGCGCGTTTACGGCCGCATTCTTGTGTGAGTCGTCAGAAGAACCGCAACCCGCTGTCAGTGAAATCGCTGCATAGATACACAGTATGCCAAAGGTCTTCATGCTGCCTGCTCCTATCTGTCTGGCGAATTACGATTCTTGTTCAAAACTTTCGGCATGGTAACGAAAAAATTTCAGATTCGATGACCAATGGTCTATACCAAATCCGGCTTTCTTCATAAGTTCTTCGTAAAAAGTACCGGGGTCCGCCAGTGATGTCCAGACAGTGGGCAGGAAAGTTGCGCGCAGCCTTCCCTCTTGTACGATCAAGCCGTCTCTACCGGGTTTCAGTACTCGTAATAGCTCGGCGCGATCGCGCGCTTTGATGGGTTCGGCGGCAGACAGCACGGATATTTCAATATGCAGGCTTTCCAATTCTGGTGCGGTGAGCGGCGGGAAGCGCGGATCCTCAAAAGCCGCCGCCATGGCATTGTGTATGACATCATCCAGGAGCGGGCGTTTGGGTTCCAATGTGCCAATGCAGCCACGCAGGACACCGTGACGCTTCAAAGTAACGAAGCTGGCATGTGGTTCGCGCAATGCCGGATTCGAACAATTATTCTCAAATGCGGATTCATCGCTGGTCAAGCTATGCTC
>DAHVFI010000205.1 GCA_027317045.1 Gammaproteobacteria bacterium | reverse complement strand
CAGTTAATTGATGGAAAGCCGGATTTTTACTTTTCGAGCCACGATACGCATGGCCATCTCCAGAGCTTGTTCATAGTTGAGTCGTGGATCCACCTGGGATTTATAGGCACGCTCCAGATCGGTGTCGGTAAGCCCGCGGGCGCCGCCGGTGCATTCGGTCACATCGTCACCGGTGAGTTCGAAATGCACGCCGGCGAGAATACTGCCCAATTGCTCGTGTAGCGCGAAAGCCGCTTCCAGTTCCTCGAGAATGTTCTCGAAGCGCCGGGTTTTGATGCCACTGGCGGTGGTTTCCGTATTGCCGTGCATGGGATCGCAAATCCATAACACGTGTTTGCCAGACTTGCGGATGGCTTCCACCAGGGCTGGCAATTTGTCGTTTATGTGTTTCGCACCAAAACGGTGTATCAGCGTAAGCCGCCCCAGTTCGTTATTCGGGTTGAGCAGCGTACAAAGTTCCAGCAAATGCTCCGCGCTCATGCTCACCCCCACCTTGACGGCGATGGGATTGGCGATGCCGCGAAAGTATTCCACGTGGGCGCCGCTCACATCCGCGGTACGCATGCCGATCCAGGGGAAATGGGTCGAGAGGTTGTACCAGCGGCCGGTTTCCGCCACAAACGTGGTCTGGGCCTGCTCATACAAAAGATGCAGGCCTTCGTGGCTGGTGAAGAAATCAATGCTGCCGCTCTCGGACAACGGCTGACCGGAAATGGTCTCCATGAAATTCAGCGAGTCCACAATCGACTGGACGATACGCCGGTATTCCGCCTCCAACGGCGAGTTGCGCACAAAATCCAGATCCCAGTATTCCGGGTGGTGCAGATCGGCGAAGCCGCCGTCCACCAGTGCGCGCAGGTAATTCAGCGTGAGTGCCGCATGTTCGTAACCGCGGAGCATGAGTTTCGGATCGGCTGCGCGTTCGGCGGCGCTGAAACCGGAACGGTTGATGATGTCCCCCCGGTAGCTCGGCAAGGTAAGGCCGTTGCGGGTTTCATGTTCGACGGAACGCGGCTTGGCGTACTGACCAGCCATCCGGCCTACGCGGATGACGCGCTTCTTGAGCCCGTGTACCAGCACCAAGCTCATCTGCAACAGTATCTTGAGCTTATTGGCGATGGGCTCGGCGGTGCAGTCATCGAAGCTCTCGGCGCAGTCACCACCTTGCAAAACGAAGCGCTCTCCGCGTCCGGCTTCCGCCAGTTGACGGCGCAGTTTGTCCACCTCGCCCCAGGTAACCAAAGGCGGACGCCGGTGGATTTCCGCGAGCACCCGGTCAACGGCCAGCGCATCGGAATACAACGGCTGCTGGTCAGCAGTGAGTGACTGCCAGCTGTGCGGCTGCCATTTTTGTGCGAGTTTATGCTCCATGGTTGCGTGACATGCTACACGGGCAGTCACATTGGGAAAAGCATAACTGGCGCCGGACAGGCTAAATTCGCTAAAATCACCGTTTTACGGACGTATCGCCTGCCTCTTTCCCCAGTGTGCTTTCGCATGGCATCGCATAGGGCTCGGTCCGCCTGGACGGATGCCCTTTGAACTGACAGGAGCTTTATACATGCATCGTGTTCTCGTACTTGGAGCCGGCAAGATCGGCTCCCTGCTCTCCGGCTTGCTGGCTACATCGGGGGATTACCAGGTGGATGTGGGTGACGTGAATGCTCACGCAGCCCAGGCGATCGCCGACGGCTATAAGCTGGCCAACATCAAGGCCCATCAGGTGGATGCCGCCGGCAAAGAGGCTTTGGAAAAGCATCTTAAAGTCCATGCTGTGGATGCGGTGATCTCCAGCCTGCCGTATTTTTGCAACCCGCCGGTGGCGGAAGTGGCCCGTAAACTCAAGTTGCATTACTTTGATCTCACCGAGGACGTGGAGGTAACCCGTGCAGTCACCAAAATCAGCCAGGGCGCCGACACGACATTTGCACCCCAGTGCGGCCTGGCGCCCGGTTTCATCAGCATCGCCGCCAATGAACTGATGAGCCACTTTGATGCCATCCACGATGTGAAACTGCGCGTGGGTGCCCTGCCCCAAAATCCCGGCAACATGACCAAGTATGCACTCACCTGGTCGTCGGACGGGGTAATCAACGAATACGGCAATCTCTGCTATGGGGTGGCTGACGGCAAACCCGCCACTTTGATGCCGTTGGAAGGATTGGAAACCATCCAACTGGAAGGCAGATTGTACGAGGCCTTCAATACCTCAGGCGGCCTGGGCTCACTGGCCGAAACCTACGCAGGCAAACTACGCAATCTCACCTACAAGACCATGCGCTATCCGGGACATTGTGAACTCATGCGGATACTCATGAATGACCTGCGCATGAACGAACATCGGGATGAACTCAAGCGCATCATGGAACGTGCGGTACCGCGCACCGTGCAGGATATCGTTCTGGTATATGTCTCCGTCACCGGCATGCAGCATGCCAAATTCATGGAAGAGAATTACGTGAATCAGATTTACCCGCAGCAGATTGCCGGCAAACTCTGGTCGGCCATCCAGGTAACGACCAGCGCCGGCGTGTGTGCGGTGGTGGACCTGGTGTTGAAAAAGCCTGAAGCCTACAAAGGCCTGGTAAAACAGGAACAGTTCAAGCTCGGTGAGGTGTTGGCCAACCGCTTTGGCAAAGCATACGCCCAGGCGGAAACCGCGGAATTATCGGCGCGGCTGGTACACAGCGGCGCAGCCGCCAAACAGTTTGTGGCCTGAGGAGAGCTCGATGGCAAAAGTGACTATTGCCGGGATATTGAAATTGTTGGGACTGGAAAAGACCAACGCCGGCGTGTGGACCGCCACTGGCGGCTGGCACAAGAGCCGCGGCGGCGAGCTGCTGGAATCCATCAATCCGGCAACCGGCAAGGTTATCGCGCGTGTTGTCTGTGCTACCGAAAGCGACTACGAACAGGTCATCGAAGATGCGCAAGCGGCATTTCGTGCCTGGCGCGAAGTTCCAGCGCCCAAACGCGGTGAAGCGGTGCGGCTGATCGCCGAGGCCCTGCGCAAGCACAAAGACGCCCTGGGCAATTTGATCTCCCTGGAGATGGGTAAAATCAAGGCCGAGGGCCACGGCGAAGTGCAGGAAATGATAGATATCGCGGATTTTGCCGTGGGCCAGTCGCGTATGCTCTATGGGAATACCATGCACTCGGAACGCCCGCATCACCGCATGTATGAGCAGTGGCACCCTTATGGCGTGGTGGGTGTCATCAGCGCCTTCAATTTTCCGGTGGCGGTGTGGTCCTGGAACGCCTTCCTGTCCGCCATTTGCGGCAATGCCACGGTCTGGAAACCCTCACCGCGCACCCCGCTATGCGCGATTGCAGTGCAGCATATCTGCAACCGGGTGTTGAAAAAGCACGGTTATCCGGCCATCTTTTCCCTCTTCGTGGACAAAGGCGTGCAGCTTGCGGAGAAATTTGCCAAAGACCCGCGCGTGTCGCTCATCTCCTTCACCGGTTCCTCGGCGGTTGGCCGTAAGGTCGGCGAGATGGTGGCGGCCCGCTTGGGCCGCGCACTGCTGGAACTGGGGGGCAATAACGCGGTCATCGTGGATGAAAGCGCCGACCTGAAGCTGGTGGTTCCGGCCGTTGTGTTTGGCGCCGTGGGTACCGCCGGCCAACGCTGCACTTCCACGCGCCGTCTCATCGTGCATGAAAATATCGTGGATGAACTGGTGGATAAGCTTGCGCATGCCTATAAACAGGTACCCATCGGCGATCCACTGGCGGAAAACACGCTCATGGGTCCGCTCTGCAGCGAAGATGCGGTAAAACATTACCGCGCGGCTATCAGCGCCATCAAAAAAGCCGGCGGTAAAATTGTCTGCGGCGGCAAGACACTGAACCGTCCCGGTTACTTCGTGGAGCCCACCATCGTGCGTGCCGACAACGGTTGGGATATCGTCAAAACCGAAACCTTTGCTTCGATCCTGTATGTCATGTCATTCCATACGCTGGAAGAAGCAGTGTGCATGCACAACGACGTGCCCCAGGGCCTATCCTCCGCCATTTTCACTCGCAACCTGAAGAACGCGGAGCATTTCCTCTCCGCAGTCGGCAGCGATTGCGGCATCGCCAACGTGAACATCGGCACATCCGGCGCCGAAATCGGCGGCGCCTTCGGTGGTGAGAAGGAAACCGGCGGCGGGCGCGAATCCGGCTCGGATGCCTGGAAGCAATACATGCGACGCCAGACCAATACCATCAACTGGTCTGACCAATTGCCTCTGGCACAAGGCATCAAATTCGATGTGGGTTGAAATACCGGGTATTGGATGATGAAAAACCGCAACGCCGCGCTTCGCGCGGCGTTGCTTTGTAACAGGAGTTCGCATTTTGCTTGCACTGCACCTTTTGTTACTCGCCATTCTTCAGGGCATTACCGAGCTGTTCCCCATCAGCAGCCTCGGTCACAGCATCCTGGTACCCGCGCTGCTCAGCTGGCGGATTAATCGGGAGGCTGCCTGGTTCCTGCCATACATAGTGGTGTTGCATCTCGGCACCGCCACGGCACTCTTTATATATTTCTGGCGCGACTGGTTTACGCTGCTTGGCGGCGCCTGGAAAGCACGCGGCAACCTGAACAATCCTCATGCCCGTTTGTTCTGGTTACTGGTGGTAGGCACCATTCCCGCGGGCATTCTCGGTCTACTGCTAGAACATAAAATCAAAGCACTGTTTGGCAGCTTCGTGGTGGCCGCTGTTTTCCTGATTATAAACGGCATAATTCTGTTCATCGGTGACGCACTCAAACGGCGCGCCGCGCGGCACCAACTAGCGGACATGAGCTGGTGGCGCGCCGTCGGCATCGGCTGCGCCCAAGCATTGGCGCTGATCCCCGGGATTTCCCGCTCCGGCGCCACGCTGGTGGCGGGCGTGTGGTCGGGACTAGATTACGCGTCGTCCGCGCGCTTTTCCTTTCTGTTGGCCACACCGATTATCGGCGCGGCCGGCCTGCTGGAAGTGCCGCAACTCATCAAACACCGGACAACAATGCCCGAAGGTCTTTTGCTGACTCTCATAATGGGCGGCCTGCTGGCGGGTATTTTCGCTTGGCTAAGCAC
>DAHVFI010000199.1 GCA_027317045.1 Gammaproteobacteria bacterium | reverse complement strand
CCATGGGCGTAATAGCCGATGAGGCCGGTGATGTCCTGCACGTTGGCGAATTCCTTCGGATTCACCTTGGTATCAAACACTGCGTTGAGTTTATTGATAAGCCCCTGATCGCCACCCAGCTCATGAATCAGACCGCCGATGTCCTGGGGTTCGTACCAGGAATACTGCCAGGCGTCGCCCTCGGTGTAATCGCTGCCATAACCGGCGGCGGCCGGATCAAACGGCCTCCGGAACTGGCCGTTACTGAGGCGCGCGCGTGCAAAACCGGTCTTGGGATCAAATTCGTTACGCCAGTAACCGGCGCGCTTGTAAAACTCGGCGGCGATATGCTTGCGGCCCATGGCCTGGGCCATGCGTGCGATGGTCCAATCGTCAAAAGCATATTCCAGCGTCTTGGAAGCGGCCTCCGGTTCCTTGTCGATGGGCACATAACCGAGTTTCATGTAGTACTGGAGTCCGCCGTAGGGGCCATAAGTGGCGGTAGTCACCATCGCTTTAAGCGCCGCATTCGCGGAATATCCGCGTATGCCTTTCATGTAGGCATCGGCGATCACCGCCACCGCGTGATAACCGATCATGCACCAGGTTTCGAGTCCCTGGTATGACCAGACCGGCAACATTCCGTAAGGGCTTTCCTGCTGGAATGCGAGCATGGAACGGATGATGTCGTCGGTGCGCCGCGGCGGCTGGATCAGCGTCAGCAGCGGATGCTCGGCGCGGAAGGTATCCCACAGCGAGAAGGTGGAATAGAAATCGAAGCCCTTGGCCCGGTGCACGGCGTTATCGGGACCGCGATAGCGGCCGTCCACGTCCATGGACAGATTGGGCGCGATCATGGTGTGGTACAACGCGGTATAAAAACTCTTCCGCATATCCGGCGCGGCATCCACATCAAACACCGACAGTGCCTTGGTCCAGGCCGCGCGCGCGGCCGCCCGGGTCGCGTCAAAATTCCAGCCGGGCATCTCCGTGTCCAGGTTTTTGATGGCGTTGGCCTCGCTCACGGATGAAATGGACACTTTCACCAGCAACAACGGGTTCTTGAGCACGCCGAAATCGAATACCCCCACCAGGCCACGGCCTTGGATCTGGGCGCGTTCCGCGGGATCATTGGCGGCGGGCGGCGCAAATCCTTTGTAGTCAATCGGGCCTTCCCGGTCATACAGTTCATGACCGGACAGGGGCTGGGAAAACCGCATAGCGAAATACAACTGCCGGCCCGGGGCCCAGCCGCGGGTGATGCGATAGCCGGTGATGGTGCCGTCGCGGCGCATGCGGATTCGTGACCACAGCACCTTGCCCGGATAGTTGTAGATGCTGGAACGCAAATCCACCAGCACATGGGCGGGTTTGTCCGACGGGAAGTGATAGCGTTCCAGGCCCACACGCCGGCTGGCGGTCAGCTCCACCCGGATGCCGTAATCGGCGAGCGTTACCGCGTAGTAACCCGGCTGTGCCACCTCGCTGGCATGGTTGAAAGCCGAGCGGTAGCCGCTGTGCGGTTTGTCGGCGTCGCCCGGATCAAGTTTCACCTCGCCGGCGATGGGCATCACCAGCACGTCGCCCAGGTCCGAGTGGCCGGTGCCGGAGAAATGCGTCTGGGAAAACCCCAGGATGGTCTTGTCCTCGTAGCGATAACCCGCCGCCCAGCCGTAGCTTTTATGAAAATCGAGAATCTGGGTATCGGGGCTCACCTGCACCATACCGAAGGGCACGGTGGCGCCAGGAAAAGTATGGCCGCCCCCGGCGGTGCCGATGAAAGGATCGACGGACGCATAGGCCTTATCAGCAC
>DAHVFI010000196.1 GCA_027317045.1 Gammaproteobacteria bacterium | reverse complement strand
CGCCTGCACGCACCAGCCAGCTCAGCATGCCGCCCACAAAGGCGTCGCCGGCGGCGGTGGTATTCACGGTCTGCACGTGGAATGCGGGTAACGTACCCCGTCCGGATCGCGTGAAATGCCGAAGCGTGGCGGCGCCGTCAGTCACCCACAGCCATTGCGTCCGGCCGCGCCACAGTGTTGTCAGCACCTGCTGCTCGCCGCCCAGGGGTCCGGCCAGGAACGCCAGCTCCGCCGCGCTGAGCTTCACCAGCGCTGCTTCGTGCAGTGCACGCCAGATACGTGCCCGCGGGTCCACACCCTTCGCCCACAGATTGGCCCTCAGGTTCATGTCGAAGCTCACCAGCGCGCCGGCCGCGTGCGCGCGGTGCATGCCGTCGAAGGTGGCATCGGCAATCCCGTCGTCCGTGAGGCTGTTGGAGCAGGTATGGAAGATCGCCGCGTCGCTGAAACACGCAGCATTGAAGTGCTGCGGCCGGAAC
The DNA here is from genome assembly GCA_027317045.1 of Gammaproteobacteria bacterium. GTDB lineage: Bacteria > Pseudomonadota > Gammaproteobacteria > Natronospirales > REEB76 > REEB76. The sequence goes on along the minus strand of DAHVFI010000196.1, from coordinate 894 downwards.
AACAGATCCGCTGCCGGCGGACGGTAGAAACTGAAGCAGCGTTCGCCGTGCATATCCAGCGACACGAATGCCAGCGCCGTTTTGGCGGCGTCAGTGCGTACCACGTGGGCGGTGGATACGCCCGCCGCACCGAGACGTTCCAAGAGGAAATCGCCGAACATATCCCGACCCAGCATGCCCGCGAATACCGACGGCGTGCCGAGGCGCGCCACCGCCACGGCCACGTTCGCCGGCGCGCCGCCGGCATGGCGCACGAAATGCTGCGGCGCCTGCGGGTCCTTAATAGGTTCAGCCAGGAAATCGATCAGGGCTTCGCCGAAACACACCACACTACGCATCGGCGCGTGATCCTGCCGGCACCATCGGCGCCACGTCGAGTCTTGAACCCTTGAAACCGTAGAACACGATGTACAAGTAGCACAAAAGTGGCAGGATGAAAGCGCGATGCACGCCGAAGCGATCCGCCAACATGCCCTGCAGCACCGGGATCACCGCGCCGCCGACGATGGCCATGACCAGCAAGCTGGAAGCGCGGCCGGTAAGCGGGCCGAGCCCTTCGATGCCGAGGGTAAAGATGTTGGGAAACATGATGGAGTTGAACAGGCCGATGCACACCACGCTCCATACCGCCAGCATGCCATGCGATAACAGGGTGGTCAGCACCAGCAGCGCGGCCACACAGGCGAACGCGCCCAGCAATTTGCGTGCATCGATGCGTTGCAGCAGTGCCGAACCGATGAAGCGCCCGACCATGGCGCCGCCCCAGTACAGCGACACGAAGCCGGCAGCGCGCACCTCCGGCATAGCGCCGATCCTTGGCAGCGCGATGTAGTTGATCATGAAACTGCCGATGGAGACTTCCGCGCCCACATACACGAAGATCGCAATCACGCC
>DAHVFI010000194.1 GCA_027317045.1 Gammaproteobacteria bacterium | reverse complement strand
TGAGTGTCACCTTGGCGTCCGTCACTGTAAAAGCGTGACGCTTGAACAATTGCAAGACCGGGCTGGCCGCGGTTCCGAGTGCATCCGGTACCACTGCCCAGCCATGCCCGTTTGACTGATGGATACCGTGAGTGTCCGTTGGATTCTCTACCGGTACGATCACTGCACCGAGGGTGAATGCTCCGCTCTCGGTTTTGCCGATACGCGATCGCGAACAGGAGGTGGCGAACAACAGCAGGACGCCATGGCCTTTCACGGGTCCCTGGGCAGGCCGCCAACGGGGGCCCACGATGCGCTGCAAAGCAGCCAGCGGGGGTGTCCAGCCGACGGTTAACCCCTTACACGCCGCTTTTGAGGTGGTGGTCCAGGATTCCGGCGGCGCGGCAGAGGCTGTGCGCAGGCCCATGAAGAGCACGGCCGCCGCCAGCATTACGCCGCTGGGTTTAGTCATGAGAGGCCCGGTCCATCATCGGCTCACTGCGTGCTTGTAAATTTCATGCACCTGCACTGCCACTGCACCCCTACCGATACCTAGTTAGTTGGATTACTCGCCAGCGTGTACGTTGTCGGAAACCCGGCCGGAGCCGACACCAGATTCCAGTTGCCGCTCTTGGAATCTATGGTGAAATGCAGTGGCCAGGAACGCGTGGTGTAAACCGTAGAAACCAGCGCCCCTGGTATGCTGATGGACACTGAGGTGTCGCTCCAGGACATCAGCCCACAGGGCATATTAACCGGGGTGTTGGTGGCCACTGGCACAACGGTCAACGAACAACGCACACCGCCGATGGACACCAGCAGGTTCGCGTAGACACTTCCCTGGGCCGTGGCCTTGAGCGCCAAGTTGCCTGCCGGGTTGACTATGTTCCAGTTATTCGGCAGATACACGCCGATATCCGGTACGCTCTGGGCGAATTCGCCGTTGGTGCCGGTCTCGCTCAGCGACAGAATCTGCACGCCCTTGGCGGTGTTGAATCCAATCTCGATTTTGCCATGTGGATTGCCGAGGGCGTCTTTCTTGTCCGCAACCAGCGCGCAAGGTTCCACGACCTCGGATGGCGTCACGCCGTTGCCACGGTACATGACGTAACTGCACTGGCCGTTGCTTATCAAGATGTTAGCGCTGTCGGTATAGGAATACTGTCCCGGCACCCCGACGAGTGCATACGTTGGACCCGACGAGCTGCAGGCCGCCAGGAATGCGACCGGCATCAAGAGCATCAAACTCGGAAACCACCGCTTCATAATCGCCTCCCAAGAGTGTTGGCGACGGCAACACGCCTCCGCCGAAGGGTCAGATTGTGCCACGACTGGCGCCCAATCGCAGGCTCCGGGACGACTCCAGCGGCCGCGGCAAGACCGCGTCCGGTTCATCCAGGGGCCCCGGCCGCCGACGCGCCCGGACCGGCCTCGCGGGTATCCACCCGCGCCAGCAGCACCGCACCCGCCACAAACAACACAATCACCGACAGGATGGAGAGCCGCGGGCTGCCGGTCATGTAGCTCACAATTCCCACCAGAAATGGGCCGATGATGGCGGCAAACTCTCCCAGCATGTTGTAGAAGCCGAAGAACTCGCCGGCCCGTTCCGGCGGCACCAAGCGCGCATAATAGGAACGAGAAAGAAGCTGCACCCCCCCCTGTACCAGTCCCACCAATCCCGCCAGAACGAAAAACTCCCAGGCGTATTGCATAACGGCGGCAAACACCGTGACGAATACATACACGGCCAAGCCGATGAAGATGCCGCGTTTCGGACCGATACGCTCGCCGAGACGCCCGAAAACCAGCGCCGCCGGCACACCGATAAACTGTACCAGGAGCACCGCGAGAATCAGATCCGAGGTGCCGAAACCAATGGCCTTGCCGTAATCCACCGCCATTTGAATAACGGTATTCACGCCATCTATATATACCCAGTAGGCAATCAGGAACATGAATACCGGCTTGTAGGCGCGCACGTGGCGAAAGGTTTCAGCTAATTGACCAAAACCCGCGCGTACCGCAGCCGCCAGACTCATCTTTTTTTCCGGCTTGCGCGGTTCCGGCACCCAGAACAGCAGCGGCAGCGAAAATACTACCCACCAGATGGCGGTGAACACCAGGATCAGTCGCACCGCCGCAGCCGGGTCCGTCAGGCCGAACCACTGGGGCCTGAGGCTCATGGCCACGCCCAGGATCAGGAATATCCCGCCACCCAGATAACCGGCGAAATAGCCGATGGCCGATGTCATATCAAGTTTGCCCGGCTCACCCACGCTCACCACCATGGAATCACCGAACACATTGCCCCACCAATAGCTGATGGAGGCGATCACATAAAACAGCCATGCCCATTGCCATTGACCCAGGCTGACGAAATGCAGCGCCAAGACCATGATGGCGCCCAAAAAGGCGGAGGAAATGAGAAAGCGTTTCTTGTGACCGCCGCTGTCGGCGATCGCCCCCAGCACCGGCGCAGACAGCGCCACCACCAAACTGGCGATGGAATCCGCCAACCCCAACCGAAAGGTGCTTAGGCTTACCGATACGCCCCGGTTCCAATATTCCTTGAAGAAGATTGGGAAAAAAACCGTAATGACGGAGGTGGCAAACGCATGGTTGCCCCAGTAATACAGCGCCCAACCCCACAGCTTGCGGTTCTTCGGTAACTGCATGCACCGGCTCCCGGAGAAGGAGGCCACAGGCTAGCAGGAATGCAAACGGGAGGCTATGCGCCAAAAAATACTGGGGATGGGAAAGAGGATATTCAATTGTGGGAGCGGTGGCACCCACCGCAGGGATTGATCTATCGCGGCGAGTAACGCCACTCCTACCCGCAATAAATCCCGCGCGTGTCAGCGGACTCATTGGTTGAAGAACTAAAGAATAGCGGCATCGACAGCCGGCCGGCGGCCAAAAGATCACACGGCCATGACTTCCACACCGTGCTCCCGGGTCTCGCGGAAACGAATCTCAGGCCAGCGCTCGCGGGTGAGTTGCAGGTTCACCTGGGTCGGCGCCACGTACACCAGGCTACCGGCATGGTCCAGGGCCAGATTATCAAAAGCCTTGTTCCTGAATTCTTCCAGCTTTTTCTTATCCTCACACTCCACCCAGCGGGCGGTGGCCACGGGAATGCCCTCGAATTTGCACTCGACGCTATATTCCGTCTGCAGGCGGTAGGCCACCACGTCGAACTGCAGCATGCCCACGGCGCCCAGAATCAGATCATTGTTGCGCAATGGCTTGAATAACTGGGTAGCGCCCTCCTCGCACAATTGCGCCAACCCCTTGTTGAGAGCCTTGGCCTTGAGCGGATCCTTGAGCAGCACGCGGCGGAACAGTTCCGGAGCAAAATTTGGAATTCCGGTGAATTGCAGATTCTCGCCCTGGGTGAAGGTATCGCCGATGGCCACGGTGCCGTGGTTATGGATGCCGATGATATCGCCGGCGTAAGCGGCCTCCACGCGTTCGCGCTCCGCCGCCATGAACGTCAGTGCATCGGGAATTTTTATTTCCCGGCCAATACGCACGTGCTGCACGCGCATGCCGGGCAGGTAGCGGCCGGAACACAAACGCACGAAGGCGATGCGGTCATGATGCTGGGGATCCATATTGGCCTGTATTTTGAACACAAAGCCCGCAAACTTTTCCTCCAGCGGCGCCACTGCGCGCGTGGCCGTGGCCCGTGGCCGCGGCGGCGGCGCATATTCCACGAAAGCATCCAATAATTCACGCACGCCGAAGTTATTGATCGCAGAACCGAAAAACACCGGGGTCAGCTGGCCCGCCAGATATTCCTGCTGATCAAACGGGTGCGAGGCACCATGCACCAGTTCCACTTCGGCGCGGAATCCGGCTGCGTCGGCGCCCAGCAGTTCGTCGGCTTCGCGGCTGCGCAATCCCTTGATGATGCGCACCTCGCCCAAACGCCCGGTTTTTTCGCCGGCGTAGATATGGATGCTGTCCTCGTGGAAGTGGTAGATGCCCTTGAGATCGCGGCCCATGCCCAGGGGCCAGGTGATGGGTGCGCAGCGGATTTTAAGCACCGACTCCACTTCATCCAGCAGTGAGGTGGGATCGCGGCCGTCCCGGTCGAGTTTGTTGATGAAAGTCATGATGGGCGTGTCGCGCAGCCGGCAAACCTCCATCAATTTAATAGTGCGCTCCTCCACGCCCTTGGCGCAGTCGATCACCATGAGCGCCGAATCCACCGCCGTCAGCGTCCGGTAAGTGTCCTCGGAAAAATCCTCGTGGCCGGGGGTGTCCAGCAGATTGATGATGCGCTCGCGGTATGGAAACTGCATCACCGAGGAGGTGACGGA
>DAHVFI010000193.1 GCA_027317045.1 Gammaproteobacteria bacterium | reverse complement strand
GGCCGGTACCGGTGCCGGCCGTCTGTCCGGCGAATTCCGTCTGGGCGATGGCGAAGGCGCAGACCTCAAGGCCGGTGCCGAAATTAAGGTGGACATTTTCAAGCCCGGCCAGAAGGTCAGCGTCACCGGCACCAGTATCGGCAAGGGCTTCCAGGGCACCATCAAACGCCACCATTTCACCATGGGTGACGCCACCCACGGCAACTCCCTGTCGCATCGCGCGCCGGGTTCCATCGGCCAACGCCAGACACCGGGGCGCGTGTTCCCCGGCAAGAAGATGGCCGGCCATCTGGGGAACAAGCGCCGTACCGCCTTGTATCTCGAAGTGGTCAAGGTGGATGTGGAAAAGAACCTGTTGCTGGTGAAGGGCGCCGTGCCCGGTTCCGAAGGCGGTAACGTCATCGTCCGGCCCGCGGTCCGCGGCTGAGGGGGGCGGTATGGAACTGCAATTGCACAGCAATACTGGCGGTCAGTCCATCACCCTCTCGGACGCGACCTTTGGACGTGAATTCAATGAAGCCCTGGTGCACCAGGTGGTCAACGCCTATATGGCGGGCGGCCGTGCCGGCACCAAGGCCCAGAAGACCCGCCGCCAGGTGCGCGGCGGCGGCCGCAAGCCCTGGGCCCAAAAAGGTTCCGGCCAGGCGCGCGCCGGCAGCATTCGCAGCCCCCTGTGGCGCGGCGGCGGCAAGACGTTCGCGGCGGTGCCGCGGGATTTCAGCCAGAAGGTCAACCGCCGGATGTATCAGGGCGCCATGCGCGTCATCCTCTCGGAACTGATACGTCAGCAACGCGTGGTGCTGCTGCAGGAGTTCGGCGTGGAAGCGCCCAAGACCAAACAATTGATCGACAAGCTCAAGTCACTTGGCCTGAGCGACAACCTGCTCATCGTCACCGAACAGGTGGATGAGAAACTGTATCTGGCCGCACGCAATCTGGCGAACGTGGACGTGCGTGACGTCACCGGACTCGATCCGGTGAGTCTGGTGGGCTACGAGAAGGTGCTGATGACGGTGCCGTCCATCCGCCGCCTCGAGGAGTGGCTGGCATGAACCTGAACCAGGAAAAACTCATGCACGTGCTGCTGGGGCCGCACGTCTCGGAAAAAGCCACGCAGGTGGGGGAAGCCCACAACCAGGTGGTTTTCCGCGTGCGCCGCGATGCCGACAAAGACCTGGTACGCCGCGCCGTGGAAAAGATGTTTGAAGTGAAAGTCGCCGCCGTTCAAATCGTGAATGTGCGCGGCAAGCACAAGCGTTTCGGCCAGCGCGCCGGAGTGCGCAGCAGTTGGAAGAAAGCCTATGTGCGTCTGGCGCCGGGCAGTGCCATCAATTTCATGGGTGACAAGGCGTAAGCCTGTGCACCCGGAGACAACGACATGCCAGTGAAAAAAGCCAGACCCACATCCCCCGGACGCCGTGCCGTGGTGAGCGTCACCACGCCGGGCCTGTACCAGGGCAAGCCGCATGCGGCGCTGCTGGAGCGCAAAAATCAGCACGGCGGCCGCAACAACATGGGCCGCATCACCACCCGCCATCAGGGCGGTGGTCACAAGCAGCATTACCGTCTGCTGGATTTCAAGCGCGACAAGGACGGCATCAGTGGCCGTGTGGAGCACATCGAATACGATCCCAATCGCACGGCGCACATCGCTCTGGTGCTCTACAAGGATGGGGAACGCCGCTACATCATTGCCGCCAAAGATATGCAGCCGCAGCAGGAAATCATTTCCGGCAGTCACGCGCCCATCAAACCGGGCAATGCCTTGCCGCTCAGGAACATTCCGGTAGGCACCCAGGTGCACTGCGTGGAATTGCAGCCGGGCAAAGGCGCGCAACTGGCGCGCAGCGCCGGCGCTTCGGTACAGGTGGTGGCCCGCGAAGGCGCTTACACCACGGTGCGCCTGCGCTCCGGCGAGATGCGCAAAGTACATGTGGACTGTCGCGCCACCATCGGCGAGGTCGGCAACGGCGAACACAACCTGCGACAGTACGGCAAGGCCGGCGCCCGGCGCTGGCAGGGCATCCGCCCCACGGTGCGCGGTGTGGTCATGAATCCCATCGATCATCCGCACGGCGGCGGCGAAGGCAAAACTTCGGGCGGCCGGCATCCGGTATCGCCCTGGGGCCAGCCCACCAAGGGTTACAAGACGCGCGCCAACAAGCGCACCGACAATATGATCGTGCGGCGCCGCAAGGCCAAGTAAACACAGTGAAGCTGGGAAATATTTTTAATTTGAAAGTTGAAAATTATTATCGAGGTTAATGCAGTGCCACGTTCGATTCGCAAAGGCCCGTTTATTGATCCGCATCTGGCCCGCAAGGTCGAGGCAGCGGTGGCCAGCAGTAACCGGCGTCCCATCAAGACCTGGTCGCGGCGTTCCATGGTGACGCCTGAAATGGTGGGCCTGACGATTGCGGTGCACAACGGCCATCAGCATATCCCGGTGCTGGTCAGCGAGAACATGGTGGGCCACAAGCTCGGCGAGTTTGCCGCCACCCGCGTGTTCAAGGGCCACGGCGAGCGCAAGGTCGCCGCCGAGACCACCGAAGCCAAGGCCTGAGGATTGCAACATGCAGGTAGCCGCAACACATAAATTCGCGCGTGTCACCCCGTATAAGGCGCGACTGGTAGCGGACCAGATCCGCGGCAAGCAGGTGGGTCAGGCGCTGCAGATCCTGGAATTCAGCCCGCGGCGTGCGGCGCAGCTGCTCAAGAAAGTGCTGGAGTCCGCCATTGCCAATGCCGAGCACAACAACGGCGCGGACATCGACGGGCTCAAGGTGGCGCGTATCTGTATAGACGATGGTCCGCGCATGAAACGCTGGATGACGCGTGCCAAGGGCCGCGGTGCGCGCATTCTGAAACGTACAAGCCATATCACCCTCACTGTGGCGGACGAATAAGGACTAACCATGGGCCAGAAAGTCAATCCGATTGGTTTCCGCCTGGGCATTGCGTCCGACTGGAACTCCAAGTGGTTCGCCAGCAAGGGTGGGTATGCCGAGAACCTGCTGTCCGACCTCAAGGTGCGCGAGTTCCTCAAGAAGAAGTTAGCGCAGGCGTCCGTGAGCCGCATCGAGATCAAGCGACCGGCGAAGAAATGCCACATCACCATCCACACCGCGCGGCCGGGTGTGGTGATCGGCAAGAAAGGCGAGGACATCGATGCGCTGCGCGCCGAACTCTTGAAGATGATGCCGGGTATTGAAGTGGACGTGTCCATCGAGGAAATCCGCAAGCCGGAACTGGATGCTTATCTGGTGGCCGAGGGTATCGCCCAGCAACTTGAACGTCGCATCATGTTTCGCCGCGCCATGAAGCGCGCCGTGCAGAACACCATGCGTCTGGGCGCGCTCGGCATCAAGGTGCGCGTCTCCGGCCGCCTCAACGGCTCGGAAATCGCACGCAGCGAGTGGTACCGCGAGGGTCGCGTGCCGCTGCACACCCTGCGTGCCGACATCGATTACGGTTTCGCGGAATCCGCCACCACCTACGGCATCATCGGCGTCAAGGTCTGGATCTTCAAGGGCGAAATCCTGGATGCCAGCGAAATCAGCGTCGGCCGGGAAAGCGCCGCCGACAAGGCGAAAGCCGGAGTGAAAGCCGATGTTGCAGCCTAAGCGCACCAAATTCCGCAAGCAGCACAAGGGCCGCAACCGCGGCTTGGCGCAGTCGGGCAACAGCGTGGCGTTCGGCGAGTACGGCCTCAAGGCCGCCGACCGCGGCCGGCTCACGGCCCGCGAGATCGAAGCCGCGCGCCGTGCCATGACGCACTTCGTGAAGCGCGGCGGCAAGATCTGGATCCGGGTGTTCCCGGACGTGCCGGTGACCAAGAAACCGCTGGAAGTCCGCATGGGCAACGGCAAAGGCAACGTCGAGTACTGGGTCGCCAAAGTGCAGCCCGGCTCGATGCTGTATGAGATGGAAGGCGTGACCGAGGAGATCGCGCGCGAAGCCTTCCGGCTGGCCGCCGCGAAACTCTCGGTGACCACCACCTTCGTCAGCCGGCAGGTGATGTGATGGACGTGAAACAATTACGCGGCAAGAACGACAAGGAATTGCGCGACGAGCTCATTGCGCTGCGCAAGGAGCAGTTCAATCTGCGCATGCAGCAGGCCTCCGGCCAGATGCCGCGCGGCCACCAGATACGCAACGTGCGCAAGAACATCGCTCGCGCCAAGACCGTGCTGGTGGAGCGGACCCAGAAGGCGGACAGAAAATGAACGAACCGACCAAATCAACGCGCACCCTGACCGGCAAGGTGGTCAGCAACAAGATGAACAAGACCATCACCGTTCTGGTGGAACGCATCGTCACGCATCCCACCTACGGCAAGATCATGCGGCGCCGCAGCAAGATCAAGGCGCACGATGAGCAGAATGCCTGCCAGGAAGGCGATACGGTGGTGATCAGCCAATGCCGCCCGCTTTCCAGGCACAAGTCCTGGAAGCTGGTGGAAATCGTCGGACGCGCGAGCGCCGCCCCGACCCCGGTGGAATGAAGCAACGGTGGAAATGCAGTCATGATCCAGATGCGAACCGTCCTGAATGCCGCCGACAACAGCGGTGCGAGAAGCCTGAAATGCATCAAGGTGCTGGGCGGCTCCAAGCGCCGCTATGCGCGCATCGGCGATGTCATCAAGGTCAGCATTGGCGACGCCATTCCACGCGGCAAGGTCAAGAAGGGCGAGGTCTATGACGCGGTAGTGGTGCGCACCCGCAGCGGCGTGCGCCGCCCGGACGGCTCGGTCATCCGTTTCGACAGCAATGCGGCGGTGCTGCTCAACAACAAGCTTGAGCCCATTGGCACGCGCATCTTCGGACCGGTGACGCGCGAGCTGCGCACCGAACGCTTCATGCGCATCATTTCGCTGGCGCCGGAAGTGCTGTGAGCGCCGGGAGAACAACACTATGAGCAAGATCAAGAAAGGCGATGAAGTGGTGGTCACCGGCGGCAAGGACAAGGGCCGGCGCGGCGCCATCCTCAAGGTGCTGGAGAATGACCGGGTGCTCGTCGAGAACGTGAACATGGCGAAGCGCCATGTGCGGCCGAATCCGAACGCCGGCGTCACCGGCGGCATCGTGGACAAGGAAATGTCGATACACATCTCCAAGGTGATGCTGTTCAATCCGGTCACCAAGAAGGGCGATCGTGCGGGTTTCCGCAAGCTGGAGGACGGCCGCAAGGTGCGCTTCTTCCGGTCCAATAAAGAAGTGGTTGACGTCTGAGGGCGGCGCGCATGGCGAGATTGCAAAAGTTTTACCGTGAAACAGTGGTGCCGCAGCTCACCCAGAAGTTCAATTACAAGAACGTCATGGAAGTGCCGCATATCACCAAGATCACCCTCAACATGGGTGTGGGCGAGGCTACCGCCGACAAGAAGGTCATGGAAAACGCGGTCGCGGACATGACCAAGATCGCGGGCCAGAAACCGGTGGTCACCAAGGCCAAGAAATCCATCGCCACCTTCAAGATCCGCGAGGATTACCCGGTGGGTTGCAAGGTGACCTTGCGGCGCGCGCAGATGTACGAGTTTCTGGACCGGCTGATCAGTGTCGCACTGCCGCGGGTACGGGATTTCCGCGGTGTGAGCGGACGCTCATTCGACGGCCGCGGCAACTTCAGCATGGGCGTGAAGGAACAGATCATTTTTCCGGAAATCGAATACGACCAGATTGATGCGCTGCGTGGCATGGACATCACCATCACCACCAACGCCAAATCCGACGCCGAAGCCCGGGCGCTTCTGGAAGCCTTCCACTTTCCATTCAGGAACTGAGGACTGATACATGGCCAAGACGTCCATGATAAACCGTGAAGTGAAACGCGCCAAGCTGATGAAGCGCTATGCCAAGCAGCGCACCGAGTTGAAGCGCGTGATTCGTGACCTGGAGACCAGTGACGAAGAGCGTCACGCGGCGGTCACCCGGCTCGCCAAGCTGCCGCGTGATTCGAGCCCCGCGCGCCAGCGTAACCGCTGTGCGCTGACCGGTCGTTCGCGCGGCAACTATCGAAAATTCGGCCTGGGCCGCAGCAAATTGCGCGAAGCCGCCATGCGCGGCGATGTACCCGGCCTGCACAAGGCCAGTTGGTAAGGATTCATTGAGGGATATCGATATATGAGTATGACTGATCCCATTGCCGACATGTTCACCCGCATCCGCAACGGCCAGCTCGTGGGCCGCGCGGACGTGAGCATGCCCGCCTCGAACATCAAGTGCGAGATCGCTCGCGTGCTCAAGGACGAGGGCTACATCGAGGATTTTGTGCGCCGCGAGCAGGACGGCAAGTCCGAGCTGGTGGTGACCCTCAAGTACCACCAGGGCCGTCCGGTCATTGATCACATCCGCCGCATCAGCAAGCCGGGCCTGCGTGTATACAAGCGCAAGGATGAATTGCCGCGCGTTCTGGGTGGCTTGGGGGTAGTCATTGTCTCCACGCCCCGGGGCGTGATGAGCGACCGTGCCGCGCGCGCCGCCGGCCAGGGCGGCGAAGTGTTGTGCTTCGTCTCATAACGGGTTCTTAAGGATTTTTGTCATGTCCAGAATTGCCAGTCAACCGATTCCGCTGCCCAAGGGCGTTGAAGCCATGGTGTCCGCCAGTGCCGTGACCATAAAAGGCGCCAAGGCCAGTCTGACGCTGGCCGTACATCCGGGGGTGGTGGTGAAGAACGACAACGGCGTGCTGCACGTGGCCGTGAAGGAAGGCCATCCCGAAGCGGATGCCTGCGCCGGCACCGTGCGTGCGCTGTTGAACAACGCCGTAAAAGGCGTGACCCAGGGCTTCCAGAAGAAACTCGAACTGGTGGGCGTTGGCTACCGTGCCCAGACCCAGGGCAAGACGCTCAACCTGACACTCGGGTTTTCCCATGCGGTGAACTACAAAGTGCCGGACGGCATCAGCATTGAAACCCCGAGCCAGACGGAAATCGTCATCAAGGGCACGGATCGTCAAAAGGTAGGCCAGGTAGCCGCCGATATTCGCGGCTTCCGGCCGCCGGAACCCTACAAGGGCAAGGGTGTGCGCTACACCAATGAGCGCGTGGTCCTCAAAGAGGCCAAGAAGAAATAACGGGTGGTGTGAGCGATGGACAAGAAACCGATGGAAAAGAAACTCGCGCGCCTGCGCCGCGCGCGCCGCGCGCGCGCCAGGATCCGCGAGCTACGGGCCTATCGCCTGTGCGTGCATCGCACGCCCAGCCACATTTACGCGCAGATTCTTGCGCCCGAGGGCGACAAGGTAGTGGCCGCGGCATCCACCCTGGAAAGCGCGGTCAAGAAAGACTTGAAGCATACCGGTAACATCGCCGCGGCTGCCGCGGTGGGTAAGGCGATCGCCGAGAAAGCCAAACTAGCCGGGATCACGGCGGTCGCCTTCGATCGCTCCGGTTTCCGCTTCCATGGACGCGTCAAGGCTCTGGCCGATGCCGCGCGTGAACACGGTTTGCAGTTTTAAGGTGCAGCATGGCAAAAAAGATTGAAAACCTACCGAGCAGCAACGACGGCCTGCAGGAAAAGCTGGTGTCGGTGAACCGCGTCGCCAAGGTGGTCAAGGGCGGCCGCCAGTTCGGTTTCACGGCGCTCACGGTGGTCGGCGACGGCGCCGGCAAAGTGGGCTTCGGTTACGGCAAGGCGCGGGAAGTGCCGAATGCCGTCTCCAAGGCCATGGAACATGCGCGCAAGAACCTGCATCACGTGCAGTTGCGCGAGGGCACCCTGTATTACGCCATCAACGCGCGTCACGGTGCCACGCGCGTCTACATGCAGCCGGCCTCCGACGGTACCGGCATCATCGCCGGCGGCGCCATGCGCGCCATATTGGAAGTTGCGGGTGTCAAGAACGTGCTGGCCAAGAGCTACGGTTCGCGCAACCCCATCAATGTGGTGCGCGCCACCATGAATGCACTCACTGCGCAGCGTTCGCCTCATGACGTCGCCGCCAAACGCGGCAAGACGCTGGACGAAATCAGGGGTTAATGCCATGGCCAGGACTAAAGGCAAAGAAATCAAGGTCACGCTGGTGGGGAGCCCCTTCGGGCGCTTGCCTAACCACCGTGATTGCGTGCGTGGCCTGGGGTTGCGCCGCTTGCACCACACCGTCAGCGTGCAGGACACGCCGCAAGTACGCGGCCTGATCGAGAAAGTGTCCTACCTGTTGCGGGTCGAGGAGAATTGAATATGCGTCTTAACACGCTTTCACCGGCCGTTGGCAGCAAGACCGGCAAGAAGCGCCTGGGCCGCGGTATCGGTTCCGGTCTGGGCAAGACTTCCGGCAAGGGTCACAAGGGCCAGTACGCCCGCAAAGGCGGTTATCACAAGGTGGGTTTCGAGGGCGGCCAGATGCCGCTGCAGCGGCGTCTGCCCAAAGTCGGCTTTCGTTCACATATCAAACCGACGCGTGCGGAAGTGCGTCTCGAAGCCTTGGCGCGTGTCGAGGCCGAGGTGATCGACATACTCGCGCTCAAAGCCGCGGGTCTGGTGCCGCTGCAGACCGAAAAGGTCAAGGTCATTCTGGCCGGCGAGCTCAAGAAAAAAGTCACACTCAAAGGCGTGCAGGCCACCAAAGGGGCCATGGCGGCCATCAAAGCGGCCGGCGGCAAGGTGGAGGACTGAGTGTCCCGCAGCGGCGGCAACAACATGATGGCTTCCCTGTCGCAGATCGGGAAGCTCACCGATTTGCGCAAGCGCGTGCTGTTCTTGGTGGGCGCCTTGATCGTGTTCCGCGTGGGCACGCATATTCCGGTGCCGGGCATTGACCCTGCGGCCCTGGCGCGGCTCTTCGGTCAACACTCCGGCGGCCTGCTGGACATGTTCAACATGTTCTCCGGCGGGGCGCTCAAGCGCCTGTCCATTTTTGCGCTCGGCGTCATGCCGTATATCTCCGCCTCCATCATCATGCAGATGCTGGCGGTGGTGGTGCCGAGCCTGGAGAAGCTGCGCAAGGAAGGCCAATCCGGCCAGCGCATCATCACCAAGTACACCCGCTGGGGGACGGTGGTGCTGGCGCTGTTCCAGTCCCTGGGCGCGGCCCTGGCGCTCCAGAGCCAGGGCGTGGCGGTGCAGCCGGGGTTCACTTTCGTGTTCACGGCCACCATCAGCCTGGTGACCGGCACCCTGTTTCTGATGTGGATCGGCGAGCAGGTGACCGAGCGCGGCATCGGCAACGGCATTTCCATGATTATTTTCGCCGGCATCGTCGCCGGTCTGCCGGCGGCCTTCGGCGGAACCCTGGACCTGGTGCGTACCGGCCAGATGAACCCGCTCATCGCCATCGTGATTCTGGTATTGGTACTGGGCGTGACCGCCTTCGTGGTATTCGTGGAACGCGGCCAGCGGCGCATCACGGTGAATTACGCCAAACGCCAGCAGGGCCGGCGTATGTATGCGGCCCAGACCAGCCATCTGCCGCTGAAGCTCAACATGGCGGGCGTGATCCCGCCGATTTTCGCGTCCTCGATCATTCTGTTTCCGGCCACGGTCGGCAACTGGTTCGGACAACAGTCCGGCGGCTGGCTGGCCACGGCCTTGCAGCGTTTTGCCGCGGCCATGTCGCCGGGGCAACCGATTTATGTGGTTTTTTACGGCGGCCTGATCGTTTTCTTTTGTTTCTTCTATACCGCCCTGGTGTTCAATTCCAAGGAAACGGCGGAGAATCTCAAGAAGTCCGGCGCCTTTATTCCCGGCATCCGCCCGGGACAACAGACCGCGGCCTATGTGGACAGTGTGCTGACCAAGTTGACGTTCTGGGGCGCCGTCTACGTGACCGCCGTATGTTTGCTGCCGGAATTCCTGATTTTGTACTGGAATGTGCCGTTCTATTTCGGCGGCACCTCGCTGCTGATCATCGTGGTCGTGGTCATGGACTTCATGGCGCAGTTGCAGGCGCACCTGATGTCGCACCAGTACGAAGGCTTGTTGCGCAAGGCCAATCTCAAAGGTTACGGCGGCAGCGGTGTTCGCTGAGCGTTCTAATTGACGTGCGACGGATGGGCGTCGCGGGAGTGGAAAATGAAAGTGCGGACTTCGGTCAAGAAAATCTGCCGCAACTGCAAGATCGTGCGGCGCGGCGGCGTGGTGCGGGTCATCTGCAGCGATGCCCGGCACAAGCAGCGCCAGGGCTGAGCGGCGGTTAGAGATTGATTTAATTAGGAAATGTAGGCAAAATCACCCGTTTTGGCGCGCCCCAGGCGGCGCTCCCAGGAGAGGCAGGTAATGGCGCGTATCGCCGGCATCAACATCCCAGCCAACCAGCACGCCGTCATCGGCCTGCAGAGTATTTATGGCATCGGCAGAAGCCGCGCGCGGCTCATCTGCCAGGTGGCGGGCATCAAACCCGAGACCAAGGTGAAGGATCTGACCGACGCCGAGGTGGAAACCCTGCGCGTGAACGTGACCAAGTTCACCGTCGAAGGCGATCTGCGCCGCGAAGTCTCCATGAGCATCAAGCGTCTCATGGATCTCGGCTGCTATCGCGGTCTGCGCCATCGCCGCGGCTTGCCGGTGCGCGGCCAGCGTACCCGCACCAATGCACGCACCCGCAAGGGCCGCCGCAAGCAGGCCGTCAAATAAACCGACCGGAGACAGCAGGACACGACATGGCGGAAGAAATCAAAGATCCCAAAGAAACCCCAGTCCCGGCCGAAGCCGAGGGCACGGCTGCCGCACCGGCGGCCGCGGCTGTGCGCAAGCGCGTCAAGAAGACCGTGGTGGACGCCATCGCCCACGTGCATGCGTCCTTCAATAACACCATCGTCACCATCACCGACCGTCAGGGCAACGTGCTGTGCTGGGCCACCTCCGGCGGTTCCGGTTTCCGCGGTTCGCGCAAGAGCACGCCGTTTGCGGCGCAGGTGGCGGCCGAGAAGGCCGGTAACGCAGCCCAGGAATTCGGCGTCAGGAATCTGGAAGTACAGGTGAAAGGCCCCGGCCCCGGCCGCGAATCCGCGGTGCGTTCGCTGCACAACATTGGTTTCAAGATCGCGAATATCTCGGACGTAACGCCGATCCCCCACAATGGCTGCCGTCCGCCCAAGAAGCGCCGCGTCTAAGAGGTTCAGTTCATGGCTCGTTATCTCGGACCCAAATGCAAACTCTCCCGGCGTGAGGGCACGGACCTGTTCCTGAAAAGCAGCGTGCGTCCGCTGGAATCCAAGTGCCGCATCGAATCCCAGCCCGGCCAACACGGCGCCAAGCGCAAGCGGCTGTCGGATTACGGGGTGCAGTTGCACGAAAAGCAGAAGCTGCGCCGCATGTACGGAGT
>DAHVFI010000188.1 GCA_027317045.1 Gammaproteobacteria bacterium | reverse complement strand
CGGCTTGCCGTTCAGGCCGGCGTCCGTGAGATAGATGAGCGTCAGCGCCATCAGATAACCGATGCCCACCACGCACAGAAAAGCGGTATATAGGAGCTTTTCGCTGATGGAACAATCCGCAAAAGATGCTTTGCCACTCACCTTGGTTCTCCACTTGAAGTTTGCGCGTTACGGCATGCTCTCAACGCCTCTTGCAAGCGACTGGACCCCAACAGGTATCCGTACGGCTGCAACAACCCATTAACAGCAACAGTGCTGTTAGATAAACTATTCCCAGTGAATGATATTGCGCGTAATCCAGCGTGGACGGAATGACCTGGATCAAGAGAACCGGTGTTTGCCTGCCGCCGCACTGTGTTGGTGGTTGACACCGGATTACGAGGCGAGAAGTTGATTAAGTTGATCTGGGTCATGGTGACCCCGCCAGTACGGTTTATGCTTTCACGCGTAGATCGTGCGCATGACTGCGCGTGCGTTTGACATCCAACTTTAATTGGAAAGGTTGGGTATGTACTTCAAGCATCTTGTCCGACTGGCTATCGTTCCCGTTGCCATTGCAACCGTTTCCCTGTGGTCCTCGCCAGCAGTGCCACCGGTTCCCACAACGGTGAGTGCCGGGGTATCAGTAGTATGGAGACCACCGTTCCATAGGATGGCTGGCGGACTCAGGACGTGCCGGTGCGCAGTATCTTTCGTCACGACAAAGGCGCAAGGATTGACGAGGCTATCGCATTGCACTGCCTGAGCCCGGGCGCGACCACTGCCCAGGGAAACCGACAAGCCAGGAGAGGTGCGAAGCACCGCGGTAAGAAGCCCAGGATAGCCGCAGCGGCCGTAGCCAGCGTCCGCGTGTGCGAAGGCCGCGCCGGGGCGTAGCATCATTATGAAGGGGGTAGCGCGCAGTGCCCGCGCCCGAACGCAGGACAGTCGTGGCGAAAGGAATGATCGTCGCTGAGGCGAGGGGACGGGACGCCTGGACCGTATACCATCCATACCAAGTCCGGCGACGCTATCGAAATGCCTGTCAATGCCATCGACAAGTTGCATCAGGAACATGCCAACATGCGACGCATATTGTTGGAACGGCAGGATACGCCGGACCTCGTGCTGCTGGCTAAAACCCTTTACTATGTGCGCAAGTTTTCCAGCATTGCACTTCCTCCCAAGGAGGATATTATCTTCGGTAAACTGCTTACCACCGACGCGCCAGTTAACAAGAGGTGGACCGGTTGTGTCGGCAATTGAGATGATCTCTTAAGTAGTAGGAAAAAATATGTTTATCTGGTTCCATAAGCTGGCGTCGCCGCCGTACTTTTATAAGTTTGCCGGCATACTCGCGCCGTGGTTGGCCTGGCTGAGTCTATTGGTGATAGCAGCGGGTTTGTACGGCGGCCTGTGGCTGGCGCCGCCGGACTACCAGCAGGGTGACGGGTTTCGTATCATTTATGTGCACGTGCCAAGCGCCTGGATGTCCATGTTTATTTACATGGTCATGGCGGTGGCGGCGGCTATCGGCCTCATCTGGCGCATGAAACTAGCTCACGCGGTGTCTGCCGCTGCTGCGCCGCTGGGCGCATCCTTCACGTTTATCGCACTGGTGACCGGCTCCTTGTGGGGCAAACCCATGTGGGGAACCTACTGGGTGTGGGATGCGCGATTGACGTCAGAGTTGATTTTGTTGTTCCTTTATGTCGGCTACATGGCGCTCAATCACGCCTTCGAGGACCGGCGCACCGGTGACCGGGCGAGCGCCATCCTGGCGCTCGTGGGCATCGTCAATATCCCCATCATCCATTATTCGGTAAAATGGTGGAACACCCTGCATCAGGGTGCCACAGTGTTCTTCGGCCCACGGGCAGAAATGCCACCCAGCATGTACATCCCGTTATTCATCATGATTATCGGTTTTATGGTGTATTTCGCCGCCTTCATCCTGAAACGCCTGCAGGTGGAAGTGCTGCAACGGGAGCGCAATACCGCCTGGGTGCGAGCGCTGGTGGCGAAATCATGAACTCCTGGCATGAGTTTCTCAGCATGGGCGGTTACGCGGTCTACGTCTGGCCCGCTTATGGCACCGCGCTGGTGGTGCTCCTGGCGAATGCCATCTGGCCGGGACGCCAGCAACGCGCGCTGCTCAAGGAATTACGCCGCCGCAGCCTGCCCAGTGAGGAACGGCCAACATGACGCCGGTACGCCGCAAGCGCCTGATTATCGTCGTGGTGATTGTCGCCGGGGTGGCGATCGCCGCCGCCCTGGGACTGCAGGCGTTTCGCAAGAACCTGCTGTATTACTTCACGCCGGTTCAGGTGGCGGCGGGCGATGCGCATGTCGGCCAGCGCTTCCGCATGGGGGGACTGGTGGCCATGGGCAGCGTGCAGCGCTCCCCCGGCAGCATGACCGTGCATTTCACCCTCACCGACATGCAAAAATCGGTACCCGTGGTGTACACCGGTATCCTCCCGGACCTGTTCCGCGAAGGGCAGGGCATCGTGGTTTACGGCACGCTTGATAAACAAGGATTGTTCGTAGCCCAGCAGGTGCTCGCCAAGCACGATGCCAAGTACATGCCGCCGGAAGTGGCGGCTGCCATCAAGAAGGCCAAAGCGGCCCAGCAGGCCCAAATCGCGGCAAAAGCTGCTTCATGATCCCCGAACTCGGTCATCTGGCGCTGATCATCGCTCTGTGTCTGGCGGTGGCCCAAAGCTTTTTTGGTCTCGGAGGTGCGCAGCGCGCCAATCTCATCTGGATGAACGCGGTGCGTCCGGCCGCGATAGGCCAGTCTTTTTTTGTGATGCTGGCCTTTGGCGCGTTGGCCTATGCGTTTCTGACCAATGATTTTTCGGTGGCGTATGTGGCGGCGAACTCCAATACCGCCTTGCCCTGGGCCTATAAGTTTACGGCCGTGTGGGGCGCACACGAAGGCTCTCTGTTGCTTTGGGTATTTGTGCTGGCCATCTGGACGGTGGCAGTTGCACGTTTCAGCCGCCATCTGCCGCAGGATTTTTCCAGCCGCGTGCTGGGTGTGCTGGGCATCATCAGCATCGGTTTCTTGCTGTTCATGCTGACTACTTCTGACCCGTTTGGACGACTGTTGCCGCCCGCCGCCCAGGGTGCGGACCTGAATCCCATCCTCCAGGATCCCGGCATGGCGATCCACCCGCCGATGCTGTACATGGGTTATGTGGGTATGTCGGTTGCCTTCGCCTTCGCAGTAGCCGCATTGCTCAGCGGTCGTATGGACGTGATGTGGGCCCGCTGGTCACGGCCCTGGACCTTAGTGGCCTGGCTGTTTCTGACCTGCGGAATCACCTTCGGTAGCTGGTGGTCCTACTATGTGCTGGGCTGGGGCGGATTCTGGTTCTGGGACCCGGTGGAGAACGCCTCGTTCATGCCGTGGCTGGTCGCGACCGCACTGGTGCATTCCCTGGCGGTCACCGAAAAACGCGGCGCTTTCAAGAGTTGGACGGCTTTACTGGCCATCGCGGCGTTTTCCCTGAGCTTGCTCGGCACCTTTCTGGTGCGTTCCGGCATCTTGATTTCGGTGCATGCCTTCGCCAGCGATCCCAGGCGCGGCATCTTCATACTGGCGATGCTCGGGGTGTTTGTCGGTGCGGCGCTCATTCTGTATGCCTGGCGGGCCCCCACGTTCAGCCAGCGTGGCGGAGGATTCAAAATATTTTCCCGCGAGACTTTTCTGCTGCTCAATAATGTCTTTCTGGTGGTAGCCGCGGCCGCGGTGCTGCTTGGCACCCTGTATCCGCTGGTGCTGGGGGCACTCAAGATAGGTCAGATTTCGGTGGGGCCGCCGTATTTCGACCACATCTTCGTGCCTCTGATGCTGCCGTTTTTTGTTCTCATCGGCATCGGTCCTTATGTGCGCTGGAAACACGGCAGTGCCACCGAGACTCTGTCGAAATTGCGTATCCCGGCGGCCTTGGCACTCGTGGCGGGGGTGGTGGCGATTGTGCTGCTGCGGGCAGAAGTCAGTTTCATTGCCACCGCGGGTGTGCTGTTGGCGGCCTGGACGATCTTCAGTGCGTTGCAGGAGCCGCTGCAGCGATTGCGGCAGCGATTGCATCACCGGCATGTTAGCCTCGCACGCAGTGTGCTCGGCATGAGCGTCGCGCATCTGGGTGCCGGCCTTATGATCCTCGGCGTGACGGTCAATACCATGC
>DAHVFI010000183.1 GCA_027317045.1 Gammaproteobacteria bacterium | reverse complement strand
CCATGGTGTTCGGCGCCGTGCCGCTGATCCTGGCCACCGGTCCCGGCTCGGTGAGCCGCTTTGACATGGGTCTTGTTATCGCCACCGGCCTTGCTATTGGTGCATTGTTCTCACTCTACGTGGTGCCGGTGATTTACACTTATCTGGCCACGGTGAAGGAGCAGCTGGTGAAATCTCAGGCAGTTTCCGCTACAAACGTATCATCCCGTGAAGATATCTCACGCTGAACCACTGTTGATACTTAGGTAACGCCACAAACAAACAGCCCCGCATAAGCGGGGCTGTTTGATCTTAAGGATGGCACTATCAACGTCGCGTATTGCCCAAGAGCCGCAGGATTTCCAGGTACAGCCAGACCAGGGTCACCATCAGGGCGAAGGCGCCATACCATTCCATGTAGCGGGGTGCGCCGGCCGTCGCCTGCTTGGAAATCATGTCGAAATCCAGTATCAGGTTGAAGGCGGCGATGGCCACGATGAACAGGCTGATGCCGATGGACAGGCCGGTATGGCCGAAGAGCATGGAGGTGTCCACATGGAACATGCCCACGAGCCAGGTGAGGGCGTAGAAAATCAGTACGCCGAAAGTGGCGGCTCCCACCATCTTATAGAGCCAGGGCGTGGCCTTGATGATGCCGGTGCGGTAAAGAATCAGCATCCCCAAAGCCACCGCCAGGGTAAGCGCCACCGCCTGGATGACGATACCGGGGTATTGGGCATTGAAGATCGCAGAAATACCGCCCACTGCGAAACCTTCGCTGATGGCATACAGGGGCGCGGTAATCATGGCCCAGGTGGGTTTGAACGCCGTCGACAACCCGAATACCAGACCGCCGATGACGCCGCCGATCACATAGGGCATGACTGCCGCCATGTCGAATGCCGCCGGAGTGGTGGCGGTGGCGGGCACATAGCTTGCGAACGCCTGCGACCAGCACCAGGCGGCGGTGATCATCAGCAATACCAGCATGATCAGGCTCTTGCCGATGGTGCCGTTGAGTGTCATGCGCTCGCCGGTAATGACGCCCGGGTTCTGGAAGGCCTTGGCCCGGAGGGCCGGGTTACCGGTTTTCTGTGGAAGATTCAGGGGCATGTTGGATTACCT
>DAHVFI010000181.1 GCA_027317045.1 Gammaproteobacteria bacterium | reverse complement strand
ATCCTGGGTTCGGTGGGCCTATTTACCACTGCGGTGGGCGGGGCCCTGTGGCTCGAGGGCCTGGATTTCGGCGGTTACCTGTGCCTGCTGGGGATCATCATCATTTTCCTGATGATGTTCGGCTGGTTCGGCACGGTGATTCGCGAGAGTATGAGTGGCACTTACAACGCCCAGGTTGACCGCTCGTTTCGCTGGGGCATGACCTTTTTCATCTTTTCCGAGGTGATGTTTTTCGGTGCGTTCTTCGGCGCGCTGTTTTTCGCGCGGGTATTCGTGGAAAACTGGCTGGCAGGCGGCAGCAACAGCCTGTTTACCAACCTGCTGCTGTGGAAGGGATACGAGCCTGCCTGGCCCAGCAACGGTCCCGGCCATGTGGGTGGCAGCTTCGAGGGCATGTCTGCCGCCGGTATCGCGGCGATCAACACGCTGATCCTGCTGTCGAGTGGCGTGACGGTAACGATTGCCCATTGGGGCCTGAAGGAAGGCAATCGCAAGAAGCTTTGTTGGTTCCTGCTGTTCACCATCATCCTGGGTTTCTCCTTCGTGGGACTGCAAGCTCACGAGTACATCCACGCCTATACCGAGCAGAATCTGACCCTCGGCAGCGGAATATACGGCACCACGTTTTTCATGCTGACTGGCTTCCACGGCCTGCACGTCACCATCGGCGCTATCATGCTAACGGTGATTTTGTTGCGCTCCCTCAAGGGGCATTTCACGCCCCAGCACCACTTTGCCTTCGAGGCAGTCTCCTGGTATTGGCATTTCGTGGACGTGGTGTGGCTGGGTCTGTTCATCTTCGTGTACTGGCTTTGATCAAAAACCGGACAGCCAGGTAAAGCCAGAAGCGCTGCCGCGGCAGCGCATCTGGCTTTCCGCCGCTAGCAGACTGTGACTTAATGCCGCGGCGGCAAAAGACCGTGGGGGTGCAACCAACCCGCCCAGTAACCGATCATGAGCAGCGCGAATAGGACCAGCGACAGGATGATGCGCACGGTCAGCGCCTTGAGCATGCGAGTTGACCGACCGCGATCGCGCAACATGAAATACATGCCAGAGAACAGGCTTACGATGATGATAAATAAAATGACGAGTATGACGATATCAGAGAACATGTATTGCGCCAGGGCGGTGATTGGAAGCTCTTTCAAAGCGCCGGATGTATGGCAATTTTGAAGCAGCTCTCGGCAAATTAGCATGCAGTCATGCGCGTAGGCAAATGGCAGTTCAATCCGACCCTGTGGCCGACGCTGGTGACGCTGGTGCTGCTCGCAATTCTGATCCTGCTCGGTAACTGGCAGTTGCGGCGCGCGGATTACAAGCGTGCTCTTCTGAGCCAATATCGGCAGGCGAGCGTGCTGCCGCCAGTTTCGCTTAACCAGGCGCTGGATACCGGTGGATTCGCTGCCCTCGGGCGTTACCGGCATGTACAAGCGCAGGGTCACTATGACAGTGCTCACCAGGTGCTACTACAGGAAATGCAGAATGGCGATCAGGTCGGCTACCAGGTGCTCACGCCCTTCGTGCTGGAACCTCAGCAGCAGATTCTGCTGGTGAACCGTGGTTTCGTGGCCGCCGCTCCGGGGATAAAAACGCTGCCGGATGTTGAGGTCGGTTCCAATAACCGCAGTGTGAACGGGGTGTTAGGCAGTCTGCCGGTGCCGGGCATCCGCCTAGGCAAGACCAGGGTGCCTGCCGGCTGGCCAAAGCTGATGCTGTACCCGCGTTATCAGACCTTGGCGGAACTGTATGGCGGCAAACTGCTCAAACCGGTGCTGCTGCTGGGCCCGACCCAAGCAGGCGGTTTTGTGCGCGACTGGCAACCCAACATCGGCTTTCCGCCGGTGCGCCATGACGCCTACGCGCTGCAATGGTTCGCGCTGGCAGTGGCGCTGTTTATTATCTGGATCGTGGTGAACAGTAAACGGATCAAACATGACCGACCTACTTGAACAGGCGCCGCCACCGGCGCGTCGCAAAAGACCTTGGATAATGTTCGCGGTGCTATCCGCGATC
The DNA here is from genome assembly GCA_027317045.1 of Gammaproteobacteria bacterium. GTDB lineage: Bacteria > Pseudomonadota > Gammaproteobacteria > Natronospirales > REEB76 > REEB76. The sequence goes on along the minus strand of DAHVFI010000181.1, from coordinate 4,104 downwards.
TTCGTGATCCCTGTCGTTATCGCCTGGGTTCTGTACCTTAATATCAATAACTTCAATTTCGCCACCACCCAGCACGGCGAATTTATCAAGCCGGCGCGCGCACTTATTGCGGCTCCTTTGTCGTTGCCGCTGACCGGCGGAACCCTGGCGCCGGATTTTTTCAAGGGCCGTTTCACAATGGTTTATATGAGCACGGCATTCTGCAATGCCGATTGCGAGGAAGCCTTGTACCTGACGCGCCAGGTGCGCTATGCCACGGGCCAGAAGATCGAATCGGTGCAGCGCCTGTATTTGGTGGCGGGCGCACCCCAGGATCCCGCCAAAATTTTACGGCTGCATCCGGATCTTACGGTGGCGGATATGTCCGGTCCGGCCGGCAGCAAATTCATCCAGCAGTTCAGTCGCGGCGGCAATTCCATGCCGGATATCGGCAAGTTCATTTATCTGGTGGATCCGCGTGGTTTTTACATCATGCGTTACTCCATTTCCGGAAAACCCGAAGGGCTGCTCAAGGACCTGCAGCATCTTTTGGGTGAAAACGGAGGTATGTAGGGGTGGCGCGCCACGGGTATTTGTATTTGGCAATCTTGGCCGCGTTGCTGGCGCTCGTCGTGATCGTACTGGGTGCCTACGTGCGGCTCTCCCAGGCAGGACTGGGCTGTCCCGACTGGCCGGGTTGCTACGGCCACATCAACGTGCCTGATACCCATCAGGCCATCGCTGCCGCGGACGCGCGTTATGCCGGCCGTCCGCTGCAACCGGGCCGGGCCTGGAAGGAAATGCTCCATCGTTATTTCGCCGGCAGTCTGGCGGTGCTGATTCTGATCCTGGCGGTAGTCGCTTGGCGGCGGCGGCGACACGTATCCCAGCCAGTGGTGTTGCCTTGGTTGACGCTGTTAACCGTTATTCTTCAAGCCTTACTCGGCATGTGGACAGTGACGCTGTTGTTGTTCCCGCCGGTGGTCATGGGGCATTTATTGGGCGGCTATGCCACGTTTGCGCTGTTAGTATTGCTGGTATTGCAAACCGGCGGTTATCTGCGCGCCGGCGAAGCGGCCAGCAAACTATTGCGCTGGATGGCAGCCTTGGCGTTGCTGGTACTGGTGTGCCAGATCGCGCTCGGCGGCTGGACCAGCAGCAACTACGCCGGCATCGCCTGTCCGGATTTTCCCACCTGCCAGGGGCAGTGGTGGCCACCGATGGATTTCCGCAATGCCTTTTCCTGGCACGGGCTCGGGCCTGATTACCAGGGCGGCATCCTCGGCGATCCGGCCCGGGTCGCCATCCACGTGATCCATCGGCTGGGCGCACTGGCAACATTTGTCATGGTGATTACCACCGGGCTGCTGTGTCTCATCAAGGGCCGCAAGCCCGCAATCCAATGTCTGGGGTTGCTGGCGGCCGTGCTGGTCATTTGCCAGGTGGGCATCGGCATCAGTATGGTGCATTGGGCGTTGCCCCTGGCGCTCACCGACGCGCATACGGGCGTGGCCGCATTGCTGTTGGCAACCGTCGTGTCCTTGAACTGGGCGGTGTGGGCGAAGCCGGTATCTTTAGCCACCCATCAGCAGCGGATGGGTCCGGCCGGACAACCGGCGACGCATAGCCCCCTATTTCCATCATGAACACGCGCATGAACGAAGTTGCAGCCACACACACAGCCCAGGCCAGCTGGCGGGACTACTACGATCTCGGCAAGCCGCGCATCGTGTTGCTCATCGTGTTCACCGCCATTGTCGGCATGTTTCTGGCGGTGCCCGGCATGCTACCGCTCAGGCAATTCATTTTTGGCACCATCGGTATCGGCCTGGCCGCTTCCTGTGCGTCCGCCATCAATCATCTGCTGGACCGGCGCGCCGATGCCACCATGTTCCGCACCCGTCATCGGCCGTTGCCCCTGGGACATGTGACCGAGCGACAGGTCATCGTTTATGCATTGATCTTGTGTTTACTGTCCATGTCAATGCTGCTGGTGTTTGTGAACTGGCTTACCGCAGCACTTACTTTCGCTTCGCTTATCGGCTACGCCATTATCTACACCGGCTTTCTCAAACGTGCTTCACCGCAGAACATCGTCATCGGCGGCATCGCCGGCGCCGCCCCGCCGGTGCTGGGCTGGGCCGCGGTCACCGGTCATGTGGCTCCCGGCGCGCTATTGCTGTGCCTGATCATTTTCGTGTGGACGCCGCCGCATTTCTGGGCGCTGGCCATCCACCGCCGCGAGGATTACACCAAGGCGGATATCCCCATGCTGCCCGTGACCCACGGCGTGCCTTATACCGTGCTGCACATCATTCTCTACACTATCCTGTTGGTGGTAGTGAGCGTGCTGCCGTATCTCATCGGCATGAGCGGTTTGTTGTACCTGGCAGGTGCGCTGATTTTTGGCGGGATTTTTCTGGTATATGCGTTCGCGCTACGTTTCAGCCACGACCCCAGCCTGCCGATGCGCACCTTCCGTTATTCCATCGTCTATCTCACGGCGCTCTTCATCCTGTTGCTGATGGATCACTACGTACCGCTGGTCATGCACACGGTTGCTATTTGATCTCGTCGGCGTAGGAGCGGCCGTCCCGGCCGCGACCCCTTAGACCGGCGGTTGTCCCCTCCACTGGCTGCCCGTATAGTGAGGCGCCGCCCAAACGGCTGGGGATTCCATGGCTGATGAACCCTTAAGTTTCATGGCCCGTCTGAAGCGCCACCATATCTTTCGGGTGGCGAGCGTCTATGCCATTGCCGCCTGGGTGTTGATCCAACTGGCCAACAGTATCTTTCCCGACATCGGCTGGCCGCGGCAGAGCGTGCTGATCCTGATTGTTGTTGTGGCGCTGCTGTTTCCGGTGGTGCTGGTACTGGGCTGGATGTTCATCCCGCCGTCGAAAGAAAATCCCGCCAAATTCTCCAGCTGGCAGCATCTGCGCTGGCGGCTGGGTTCAGTGTTGACCCTGCTGATCGTGGTGTTGGTTACTCTATCGGGCGGCTATCTCTGGAAAATTAACACCCGTCACCGCAATGCCGAAAATGTCGCAGCTAAGGTTTCGGTGCCGGCTGAAAGCCCCCTCCTGCCGGATTCCGTGGCGGTGTTGCCGTTTGCCAATCTGAGTGGTGATCCCGGCAATCAGTATTTCAGCGACGGCATCAGCGAAGAGATATTGAATACCCTCAGCCAGATACCGGGACTGAACGTCATCGGCCGCACCTCGTCGTTCCAATTCCGGGATGCGGACGTGGATGCTCGGAAAGTTGGAAAGATATTGCGCGTGGGAACTCTTTTGTCTGGTAGCGTGCAGCGCGTCGGTAATGAGGTGCGCATCACCGCGGAGCTGGTGAACACCCAGACCGGCGTGCAGATCTGGTCGCAACAATACGACCGCAAACTCACCAATGTTTTTGCGATCGAGGATGAAATATCGCAGGCTATCGCCAGCACATTGCAACTAAAATTCGCCGCGGGCACCATTTCACCCGTTACTGGCAAAACGGATAATCCGGAAGCCCATCGGTTGTACCTGCTGGGCCTGACCAAGATCGCGGCGCGGGGTCCGGCGCTGCGAGAAGCGGTGTCAGCTCTCCAGCAGGCAGTGAAGCTCGACCCCAATTATGCCCAGGCCTGGGGTGCGCTGGCGGAGGCCGAAGTTCTGTTGCCATCCTATAACCTCGATTCGAATGGCGCCGCCCTGCCGCGTGCCAAAGCCGCCGCGCAGCGTGCGCTGGCGATTGATGCCAATACCGCGTCCGCCTATGTTGTGCTCGGCATATTGCATGCTGCACGCTCGCAGTGGGCTGAGGCCGACCAGTCTTTCCGTCTGGCGTTGACACTGACGCCCAACGATGTGGAAGCAGTGAATCAATATGCCCAGTTTTTGCTGGATGTCGGACAGCTTGAACCCGCTATGCGCGAAATTGACCGCGCCCAGCAGTTGGACCCCCTGTCGGGGGTGATTGGCTGGACCCGCGCCCTTGTCCTCTTAGCATTGCATCGCTTCGACGAAGCCGCGACACAGATCAATAGTACGCTGGCAGCGCATCCGGATCTGGTTCTTGCACACTTGGTTGCAGAAGCAGTCGATGTCGAGCGTCATCGTTACCCACAAGCTGAAATTC
>DAHVFI010000178.1 GCA_027317045.1 Gammaproteobacteria bacterium | reverse complement strand
AACAGGACGGCGGTGGCGTGTCCCTGGAACTTTACCAGGCATTCCTGCCCTGGCTGGTAGTGTCCTGCGTGCTGCTGCTGATAATCGCCATCACGGCTTTTTTTCTGGCCTATTTCCGCGCCGTCGGTTCGGCCCTGGCGCTGATCGGCGCCGGATTATTCCTGGCCACCCAGGCCCTCACCAGCGGCGCGCAAGTCCTGTCGCCGGTCTATTCCGGCCATTCCCTGGCAAGGCAGATCAGTGTCTATAACAAACCGGGCATCCCGTTCTACAGCATTGATGATTATCAGCAGTCGCTGCCGTTCTATCTCAAGCGCACCCTGACCTTGGTGGCTTATCAGGGCGAACTGGGTTTTGGCATCCGCCTCGATCCGCAGAAGTGGATTCCCGACATGGATAGTTTTATAAAGCGCTGGCAGAACGATCCTCAGGCGCTGGCGGTGATGCCCACGGCCACCTACCAACTGCTGGAAAATAAGGGCGTGCCCATGCAGATTATCGCTCGGGATCCGGAACGCATAGTGGTGAGAAAACCATGAACCTCGTGAGTTTCCTGCTGGTGATTACCGGCGTGCTGCTGAACGCCGCCGCGCAGTTGCTGCTCAAGGCCGGTGTGCGGCACATGGGTGTCATACAATTGCAGTTGCATACCGTTCTGGCCGCCGGCTGGAAGCTGGCCTTCGAGCCGTACATCCTGGGCGGACTGGCCTGTTACGTGGTGAGCGTGGTGGTATGGATACTGGCGCTGTCGCGGGTGCAGGTGAGCATCGCGTACCCGATGCTGTCGCTGGGCTATGTGGTCACCGCGGTGGCGGCCTGGGCGCTGTTCGGCGAGTCCCTGGGCGCCATGCGGCTCACCGGGATCGCGGTGATCATCGTCGGCGTGTACCTGGTGGCACGTGGTTAGAAAATCGGTCTTTTGTCCACTGGCGTTGTTAAAAATGCCCTCGAAATCGCAGCTCCCGGCATCCTCGGCAACTGCTCCCGGCGTTGCCCTACCTCCTGTATCCTTGCAGTCGTGCCTGCTCCCCCTGCGGGGGCTTCCAAGGGTCGCGCAGCACTTGTACATCCCTGTACGTCGCTCACGTACTATTGTGTACGCTCCGGTTTCCCGGCCATTTTTTCCTAGCCACAGAACAAAATCTCTGATTTTCAGATTGGCATGGTTTTGTAGGTCGGCAATCCTTTGCCGACATGAAACGGCGGCATGGGTATGCCGCCCTACGTTAAAATTTCCGTAGGGCGGCAATCCCTTGGCGACGGAGAATCAGAGAGCACGATGAGCAATTACCTGCCGTTTACACGACCGACAATTGACGAACAAACCATCGAGAGCGTGGCGGAGGTGCTGCGCTCCGGCTGGATTACCACCGGCCCCAAGGTCGAGCAGTTCGAGCAGGGCCTGTGTGATTATCTTGGCGGCGAGCGCCGGGTGCGGGCTTTTCTGCATGCCACCGGCGCGCTGGAAGAGGCGCTGGTGATGGCGGGCATCCAACCCGGCGACGAGGTGATCGTGCCGGCCATGACCTTTGCGGCCACCGCCAACGTGGTGGTGCGCCTGGGGGCGAAGCCGGTGCTGGTGGACGTGGATCTGAAATCCCGCAGCCTGCTGCTGGATCAAACGGCCGCGGTGCTGACCTCCAGAACCCGCGCCATCATGCCGGTGCATCTGAATGGCCTGGCGGTGGATCTGGACGGCGTGTATGCGCTGGCGAAACAGCACCGGCTGCGGGTGGTGGAAGACGCCGCCCAGGCCATCGGCACCTTATATAAGGGTCGCAAGCTCGGTTCCTTCGGCGACATCGTGGTGTTCAGCTTTCACGCCAACAAGAACCTCACCACCATCGAGGGTGGGGCGGTGTCGGTGGCCAGCGCGGAAGAAGCGCAGATGCTTGAAATCCTGCGCTTCCACGGCATCACAAAATTTGCGGATGGCACCATGGACGTTACTCGCGCCGCCAGCAAGCACAACATGACGGACGTGGCCGCAGCGGTGGGTCTCGGCCAGCTCAAACACCTGGATGAATTCAACCGCAAACGCCGCCAGCTCGCGCACCGCTATTTCGAGTTGCTGGGCGACGAGCAACTCGGCGTGGTGCCGGCCCGCGGCGACGAAGGCCACAGCTGGCACATGTTCACGCTGCTGCCGCACTATAACGGCGGTTGTCCGGACCGTAAGACCTTGCGGGAACGCATGCACCAGCGTGGCATCGGCCTTGGCATTCACTACCAGGCTCTCAATCAGTTCACGCTGTACAGGAATATGGGCTACGCCGAGGGCCGGTTTCCGAACGCCGAACGCATCGGCCGGGAAACGGTTACGCTGCCCTTGTTCCCGGCCATGGTTATGTCCGATGTTGAGCGGGTGTGCGAGGCGCTCGCCGCATGTCTGAAAAATTAAGAACCGGGGAGACAGAAATGCCAGAACCAAAAAATAACCGCTTACCGCAAGTATCGGTTGTTATCCCCGTATATAACGAGGAAGAATCGTTACCAACGTTGTTCATGCGCCTGTACCCCGCCATGGATGCGCTCAGGCGTAGTTACGAATGTGTGTTCGTGGACGACGGCAGTGTGGATCGCTCTGCCGCATTGCTGCGTGAGCAGTTCGAAAAGCGGCCGAATCACACCCGCGTGGTGCTGCTGCAGAGCAATTTCGGCCAGCATGCCGCGATACTCGCGGGTTTCAGCGCCGCACGCGGCCAGCGTGTGGTCACTCTGGATGCGGATCTGCAGAATCCTCCGGAAGAAGTGGGAAACCTGCTGCTCAAGATGGACGAAGGTTACGACTATGTGGGGACTATCCGGCGCAAGCGCCGGGATGTGACCTGGCGCAAGCTGGCCTCGCGCCTGATGAACCGGCTGCGGGAGCGCATCACCAAGGTGCGCATGACCGATCAGGGGTGCATGTTGCGCGCCTACGCGCGGCATGTGGTGGATGCCATCAACAACACCAGTGAGATCAATACCTTCATCCCGGCGCTGGCCTATCTGTATGCACTCAAGCCGGTGGAGGTCGAGGTGGTGCATAACGAGCGACAGGCGGGACAGTCGAAGTACTCGCTGTACAAGCTCATCCGCCTGAACTTTGATTTGGTCACCGGGTTTTCAGTGATGCCGCTGCAGATGTTCTCCGTGGCCGGTTTTGTCATCACCATCCTGGCCGGTATTCTGGTGGTCTACATGGTAGTGCAGCGCATCATCGAGGGACCGCAGGTACAGGGCGTATTCACCCTGTTTGCCATCGTGTTCTTTCTGATTGGCATCATGCTGTTCGGCATCGGCCTTTTGGGTGAATACATCGGACGTATCTAC
>DAHVFI010000177.1 GCA_027317045.1 Gammaproteobacteria bacterium | reverse complement strand
ATCCTGGTGTTCTACCGCATGGGGGATTTCTACGAACTCTTCTATGACGATGCGCGACGTGCCGCGCGCCTGCTGGATATCACCCTCACCCAGCGCGGCCAATCCGCCGGCCAGCCGATTCCCATGGCGGGTGTGCCGTATCACGCGGCGGAAGGCTACCTCGCCAGACTGGTGAAATTGGGCGAATCCGTGGCCATTTGTGAACAGATCGGCGACCCGGCCACCGCCAAAGGTCCGGTGGAGCGCAAGGTAGTGCGCGTCATCACCCCCGGAACGGTCACCGATGAGGCCCTGCTGGAAGAACGTCGCGACAATCTGTTGGTGGCGGTGCACGCCGCCGATACGCACTACGGTGTGGCGGCGCTGGATATCGGCAGCGGTCGTTTCAGCGTGCTGGAAATGGACGGACAGGATGCGTTGCTGGCCGAAGTGGAACGCCTGCACCCGGCGGAACTGCTGCTGGCCGAGGACAAAGTGCTGCCGCGCGCACTTACGGAAAACCGCGGCGCGCGCCGCCGCCCGCCTTGGCATTTTGATACAGCCAGCGCCACGCGCCTGCTGACGGCGCAATTCAAAACCCGCGATCTGGCCGGCTTCGGCGCCGATGATTTGAATGTCGCCATTGCCGCCGCCGGTGCCTTGCTGCAATACGTACAGGAAACCCAGCGCACGGCGCTGCCGCACATCACCGGCCTGGCCGTGGAGCGGCGCGCTGATGCACTCATTCTCGACGCCATCACCCTGCGCAATCTGGAACTGGAAAGCACTTTCGCCGGCCAGCCGCAACATACCTTGGCGGGCATCATGGACCACAGCGTCACCGCCATGGGTTCGCGCCTGCTGCGCCGCTGGTTGAGCCGGCCGCTCCGGGATCACGCGCAGCTGCGCTTGCGTTACCACGCGCTGGCAGCCTGCCTGGAAGATCACCGCTATGCGGCCTTGCGCGAACGGCTCAACGGCATCGGCGATATCGAGCGCATCCTGGCGCGCGTGGCGCTCAAGTCCGCGCGTCCGCGGGATCTCGCACAACTGCGCCATGCACTCGGCGAACTGCCGGCGCTGCAAGCGCAGTTGCGAGCGCTGGATTCGCCGCGGATCCAAGAGCTTGCCGCGGAGGCCGCCGAGCATCCGGCAACTCATGCGCTGCTGCAAAAGGCATTGATCGAAACGCCGCCGGCCCTCATCCGCGATGGCGGTGTGCTGGCCGAGGGTTACGATGCTGAACTCGACGAATTACGCAAGCTCAGCGAGCACGCTGACCAGTACCTAACCGATCTGGAACTCCGCGAACGCGAACACAGCGGCATCGCCACGCTGCGCGTCAACTATAACCGCGTGCATGGCTATTACCTGGAAGTCACCCGCGCCCAGGCGGACAAGGTGCCCG
>DAHVFI010000171.1 GCA_027317045.1 Gammaproteobacteria bacterium | reverse complement strand
GCATTAATGGCACATTTGTCAATGGAGAACGCATAACCGCCGATCGTGCTCTGAAACACGGAGATATCGTGGCTATCCATCGGCATGAATTTGAATTCATGATTCCCGAGTATTTTGAATCGGAGTCCACCGTCGTCGGTGCCCGCGAACAGCTGGCGGGCTAGTGGATAACGCAGCGTCGTTTGGCGCAACGTGAGCGTGGATCAGGAGAACTGCATGCCGGATTTTATGGCGTATCGTTGGCGGCGTAGTCCGCGCGCGAAACAGCTGCAGGTACGCATCACTCCCTGGCAGGGCATTGAGGTGGTTATCCCGACGCGCACCAGTAAGCAGAGCGTGCGCTCCTTTCTTAGCAGGCAACGTCAATGGATACGTGATACCTGGTTACGTATGCAGTCGCAGATTGCTGATGCGGATCGCAGTCTGCCCGAAGAACTGGGTTTGCGGGCGATTGGCCAGCATTGGCAGGTGCATTACCGGTGCCGCGCAGGAGCGCGCGTGCACGTCGTTACCCACGGACGCGATTTGACTGTTTATCACCCAGGCGATGATGAATCTGCATGCCGCAGAGCGTTGCGCAGATGGCTGGCACGCTGTGCGCGCCAATATCTGGGAATGAAAGCGCAGCGCATGAGTGTGGCTACGGGATGCCGCTATCGCCGGTTGCAGATCCGTGGACAGAAAAGCCGTTGGGGCAGTTGTTCATCGAATGGCACGTTGAGTCTGAATTACAAGTTGCTGTTCCTTGAACCTGAACTGGTACGCTATCTGCTGGTCCACGAACTGGCACATATTCGTGTGCTGGACCATTCGCCGCGTTTCTGGAAGCAGGTCGCCCGCCAGGAGCCGCGCTGGCGCGAGTTGGATGCGCAACTGGGAGAGGCGTGGCGTGATGTGCCTGCCTGGGTGGAGCTGCTGTGAGCAGAATTGAAGCCGGCATTCGTGCCAGGTCGGCACTAAAAAGAGCTGGATGTATTACTTAGAAAATCAAGTCAGGCATAAGTGCCGTTTCGGATCTATCGTCAGAGTGCGGAAAATCTGCCATTCATTTCTCGCGTGATAGTTCGTCATCGATGGAAAATAGCCGCTGTCACTTCGGCTGTCCCGGGAGGGAATTGGAACTGCGGTATCAGTTACGACAGCAAACACGCGGCCTTGCCGGTGGAAATTCGGCCTTCCGGCATGGCTGATGGCGGCGCTGGCAATTTATGTATGTGTGGATCACTTTGAGTCGTAACACAGTATATTTTCCATAATTTTAATTCGAGTAACGCGCTGTGACCTATACAACCTTGGTGGACACGGAAACGCTTGCGTGCAACCTGAATTCAGGCTGGCATCTGTTTGACTGCCGCTTTGTGCTGACGGATCCGGAGGAGGGCGAACGCCGGTATCGCACCGACCATATTCCCGGCGCCCATTACCTGCATCTGGATCGGGACTTGGCCGGAACGGTGACCCCCCGGACTGGCCGGCATCCACTGCCCATTCCGGAGTATCTGGCGAAGAAACTGGCGGCTGCCGGCGTTAATAACTCCACCCAAATTGTGGCCTATGACGATGCGGGCGGTGCGTTCGCCGCACGGCTCTGGTGGCTGTTGCGCTGGCTGGGCCATCCGCAGGTGGCGGTATTGGATGGCGGCATCACCCAGTGGGCCAAAGAAGAACGCCCCGTGACACAGGAACTGCCTGTGACGGTACCGTCAGGCGATTTCCAGGCACGCCCCGATGATGCGTTGTGGATAAATTCCGAGGTGGCACAACGACAATCCAGGGAATGCACCGGCCGGCTGCTGGATGCCAGGGCACCCAGCCGCTTCCGGGGCGAGCAGGAGTCCATTGATGCGGTGGCAGGGCATGTGC
>DAHVFI010000169.1 GCA_027317045.1 Gammaproteobacteria bacterium | reverse complement strand
CGCGTGGTGAAACCGCCGTTTGTGCGCAACGGGAAAATATTGGTGAAACTGTAGGAGCGGCGGTCTCCGCCGCGATACCTCAAGAATCGCGGTCCGGACGATTGCTCCCACAGGCTCTGAATCGCGGCCAGGGGCCGCTCCTACAATTGAATTCAAATTGGAGAACCCATGAGCAAAGTCCCGGCCGATCTGAAGTACACCAAGAGCCACGAATGGATCAAAGGCGGCAGTGACGGCAGCCTGACCATCGGCATCACCGACCACGCCCAGGAAGCCCTCGGTGACATCGTGTTTGTGGAAGTGCCGCGGAAAGGCCGCAAACTGTCGGCCGGTGAAGCCTGCGCGGTGGTGGAATCCGTCAAGGCCGCTTCCGATATATACAGTCCGGTGGCGGGCGAGGTGCTCGAAGGCAACGCCGGGTTGTCGGACGCGCCGGAGAAAATCAACGCCGACCCCTACGGTACCTGGATCATGCGTATCAAGCCCGCGAACCCGGCGGATTTGAAAGCGCTGCTGGATGCCAAAGCTTACGAACAGGTGTTGAAGGACGAAGCCTGAGGGCGAAAGGCCGGGTCTTGGCTTGCAGGCGGGCGGACACCACTATCGCATCCACACACGTTTTTTTGTGAGACTTTCCAGGCATGAACGCGGTGACTGAACTAAATACCACTACCCAAAGTCCCCTGGCCGAGCTGGAGCAGCACGACGGGTTCATCGGTCGGCATATCGGCCCCGACGCCGCCGAACAGCAGCGCATGCTCACGGAGTTGGGTTACGCCACGCGTAAAGCACTCATGGAAGCGGTGGTGCCGGCCACTATCCGGCTCCAGACCGCCGTGCCCTTGGGCAATTTTAGCCAGCCGAAATCCGAGCAGGAAGCACTGGTGCAGCTCAGAACATTGGCCGACAAGAACCAGGTGTATAAATCATTCATCGGCCAGGGATACTACGGCACCTATACGCCCGGCGTGATTTTGCGCAATGTCCTCGAGAATCCGGCGTGGTACACCTCCTACACACCCTATCAGCCGGAAATCTCCCAGGGCCGTCTTGAGGCGCTCATCAATTTCCAGCAGATGGTCACGGATCTCACCGCGCTCGACATCGCCAATGCCTCCCTGCTGGACGAGGCCAGCGCCGCCGCCGAGGCCATGACTCTGGTGAAGCGCGCCGGCAAATCCAGCTCCAATGTATTTTTCGTGGCGGACGATGTGCTGCCCCAGACCCTGGAAGTCGTTCAAACCCGCGCCCAGCCCCTGGGCATCAGCGTGAAAGTCGGCAAGCCCGACGCGGCTGTGCAGACCGATTGCTTCGGCGTGTTGCTGCAGTATCCGAGTGTGAATGGCGAGCTGCGCGATTACCGCAGACTTGCGGAAAAATTACACGCCAAAGGCGCAGGCGTGGTGGTGGCCGCCGACCTACTGGCGCTCACGCTGCTCACGCCGCCGGGTGAGTGGGGCGCGGATGTGGCGGTGGGCAACAGCCAGCGCTTCGGCGTGCCCATGGGCTTCGGCGGACCACACGCCGCCTATCTCGCCACCCGCGACGCCTACAAGCGCTCCATGCCGGGACGTCTGGTGGGCGTGACCGTGGACTCCCAGGGCAAATCCGCCTACCGGCTGGCGCTGCAAACCCGCGAACAACATATACGCCGCGAGAAGGCCACCTCCAACATCTGCACCGCCCAGGCGCTGCTGGCCATCATGGCAGCCATGTACGCGGCCTATCACGGCCCCAAAGGACTGCGCACCATCGCCGAGCGCGTGCACCGGTTGACGGCGATCCTGGCCGCCGGTCTGAAGCAACTCGGCTTGGCGCCGGTGAACGAAACGTTTTTCGACACCCTGACCATCCCGACGGGAAAGCATACGGTTGCCGTGCACACCCTGGCGCACCGCAAGCGCATGAACCTGCGCGTGCTTGACGATACGCAGGTGGGCATTTCGCTGGACGAGACCAGTACCCGTGACGACGTGCTCATGCTGTTGTCGGTATTCGCGGAAGCCCAGGGCCGCGACGCCAAAGCGCACGGCCTGGTGCTGTTTGAAAACACACTACCCAAGGGTATTCCCGGGAGCCTGGTGCGTACCGGTACCTATCTTACGCATCCGGTATTCAACCAGTATCACTCGGAGCATGAGATGCTGCGCTATCTGCGCAGCCTCGCCGACAAGGATCTGGCACTGGACCGCAGCATGATTCCGCTGGGATCCTGCACCATGAAGTTGAACGCCACCAGCGAGATGTTGCCGGTCACCTGGCCGGAGTTCGGCGCCGTGCACCCATTTGCACCCGCGGATCAGACCGCCGGCTACCGCGCGCTGATCGCGCAACTGGAACAGATGCTGGCGGCCGTGACGGGCTATGCGGCGGTGTCGCTGCAACCCAATGCCGGCTCGCAGGGTGAATACGCGGGTCTTCTGATCATCAGGGCCTGGCACGCGTCCCGCGGCGAAGGCCATCGCAACGTGTGCCTGATACCGTCATCCGCCCACGGTACCAATCCCGCATCGGCGCACATGGCCGGTATGCAGGTGGTAGTGGTGGCCTGCGATGACAAGGGCAATGTGGATCTGGCTGATCTCAAAGCCAAGGCGGAGCAGCATAAGAATGATCTCGCCGCCATCATGATTACCTACCCTTCCACTCACGGTGTGTTCGAGCCGGGTGTGCGGGAACTCTGCGACATCGTGCATCGGCACGGTGGCCAGGTGTACGTGGACGGTGCCAACCTGAATGCCATGGTGGGCCTTGCCGCACCGGGGCAGTTCGGCGGCGACGTGTCGCACCTCAATCTGCACAAGACCTTCTGCATCCCCCACGGCGGCGGCGGACCGGGTGTGGGACCGGTGGCGGTGGCGCCGCACCTGGCGAAATTTCTGCCCAACCTGCGGGCCGTGGGCTACGAGCGCAGCCGCGACGGCATCGGCGGCATCACCGGCGCACCCTATGGTTCCGCTTCGATCCTGCCCATTTCCTGGATGTACATCGCCATGATGGGCGCACCCGGACTCACCGCCGCCAGCGAAGTCGCGATCCTAAACGCCAACTACCTGGCGAAAAAACTCGCGCCCCATTATCCGGTGCTGTACTCCGGTCCCGGAGGCCTGGTGGCCCATGAATGCATTCTGGATCTGCGGCCCTTGAAGGAGACCAGCGGCATCAGTGTAGACGACGTGGCCAAGCGCCTCATGGATTACGGTTTTCACGCGCCCACCATGAGTTTCCCGGTGCCGGGCACGCTCATGGTGGAGCCCACCGAATCGGAGTCCAAGGCGGAACTGGATCGCTTCGTGGAAGCCATGATTGCCATCCGCGAGGAAATCCGCGCGGTGGAACAGGGTGAACTGGATCGCGAGGACAATCCGCTCAAGCATGCGCCGCACACCGCCGAAATGGTCACTGCCGACAGGTGGCCGCACAAATATCCGCGTGAGCAGGCGGCCTATCCGCTGCCATCGTTGCGCAAGCAGAAGTACTGGCCGCCGGTGAGCCGTGCCGACAATGTCTACGGCGACAAGAACCTGATGTGTGGTTGCCCTCCGGTGAGCGCGTACGAATAAGCGAAGCATCGCGGCGCGGACCGGTGGTCCGCCGGCCGCTCCCACCTTCAGTACCGTGGGAGTGGCGACGACCGCCAGGGATGGCGGAAATGCAGATTTTGCAGGAGCAAAAATCTGCCTTGCCGCGATTTTGAATGCAAGAGGTAGGAGCGACGGTCCCCGTCGCGATTCTTTGGCGAATCACCGTTAATTCGACGAGAGGAGGATTCAAACATGGCCAAGATCACATTGCGCGGCAATCCCATCCATACCAGCGGGGAATTACCGAAAACCGGCAGCCAGGCGCCGGATTTCAAGCTCACCACCAAGGACCTGAAAGACGTATCGCTTGCCGATTACAAAGGCAAAAAGAAATTGCTCAACATCGTGCCGAGCCTGGACACGCCGGTGTGCGCACTGTCCACCAAGAAATTCAACGATCATGCCAAAACCCACAAGGATACGGTAATGCTGATCGTTTCCGCCGATCTGCCGTTCGCCATGGGCCGCTTCTGCGGCGTTGAGCATCTGGACAACGTGGTGCCGCTGTCGCTCATGCGCGACAAGAAATTCGCCCAGGACTATGGCGTGCTTATCCAGGATGGTCCGCTGGCGGGAGTCACCGCGCGTGCCGTGGTGGTGCTGGATGCCAACGACAAGGTGATCTATACGGAGATGGTCCAGGAAATCGCCAATGAGCCGGATTACCAAGCCGCCCTTAAGGTGCTGGGTGGCTGATCACAGCCAATGAATGTGGCGCGCGCTACGGATGGAATCACCGGTATCAGGCGACTGCTGCGCGCTGCGCGTGTGGGAGTGAATGCGCTGCATTGGGGGCTGCGAAACGAAGAAGCACTGCGACTCGAGATGTTGGCCCTGGTTCCCGGCATCCCGCTGGCAATATGGCTGGGATCCACGGGTGTGGATCGGGCGCTGCTCATCGGCAGCCTGTTGCTGGTGTTGTTGACAGAATTGCTCAACACCGGAATTGAAATCGCCGTGGATCGCATCGGCAAGGAGCCCCATGAACTTTCCGGCCTTGCCAAAGATCTCGGCTCGGCGGCGGTGATGATCGCCTTGCTGAATGCCGTGCTGGTCTGGTGTTTCGTCCTAATCTGAATCGGAGCCAACACCCATGTCGGCACTCATCTGCGGTTCCATGGCTTACGACACCATTATGGCGTATCCGGAACAGTTCAAGAACCACATCCTGCCGGATAAGATTCACATCCTGAATGTGTGTTTCGAAGTGCCGGAACTGCGCCGGGAATTCGGCGGCACCGCCGGCAATATCGCCTATAACCTTAAACTGCTGGCAAGCGACGGCTTCCCCATGGCAACCGTCGGTGAGGATTTCAAGCCGTATGCCGATTGGATGGATCAGCACGGCGTGAGCCGGGAATACATCAAGCAAGTCCCCGGCACGTATACCGCCCAGGCGTTCATCACCACCGATACGGATAACAACCAGATCACCGCCTTCCATCCGGGCGCCATGCGGCACGCCCACGAGCAAACCGTGCCCACCGATAAAGGCATGACCCTCGGTGTCATAG
>DAHVFI010000157.1 GCA_027317045.1 Gammaproteobacteria bacterium | reverse complement strand
GAGTTGGAGATGCTCTGCACCAGGGTGGCGATGTTGTTGGCCACTTTTTCGATCTCATCCAACGAGGTACCGGCGTTTTCGGCGAGTTGCGCCCCGCTCACCACACCCGCAGTGGACTGTTCCATGGAAATCACTGCTTCGTTGGTGTCAGTCTGAATGGTCTTCACCAGCGCTTCAATCTGGCGCGTGGCGTTGGCGGAACGTTCGGCGAGGCGTTGCACTTCGTCCGCCACCACGGCAAAACCACGGCCTGCTTCACCGGCCATGGATGCCTGGATGGCGGCGTTCAAGGCCAGGATATTGGTCTGTTCAGCAATGTCGTTAATCAGCTCCACGATGTCGCCGATTTCCTGGGAGGATTCGCCCAGCCGCTTGATGCGTTTTGACGTCTCCTGAATGGTTTCACGGATGTTGTTCATGCCATCGATGGTGCGGCGCACCGCTTCGCCGCCCTTGTGGGCGATGTCCACGGATTGCTGCGCCACTTTCGCAGAACGGTCGGCGTTCAGGGACACCTGCTCAATGGAATGCGCCATCTGGGTGATGGAGGTGGAGGCGGTATTAATCTGCTTGCTCTGGTTCTTGGAAGCTTCCGCCAGATGCGTGGCGGTGGCCTGGGTCTGGCGGGCAGCGGCGTCTACCTGCACGGCGGTGTCATTGATGGTGCGCACCAGACCGCGCAACGCCTCGAGCGCGTAGTTGATGGAGTCCGCGATGGCGCCGGTGATATCTTCGCTGACAGTTGCCTGGACCGTCAGGTCGCCGTCGGCCAGGGAGCCGAGTTCATCCAGAAGCCGCAGAATCGCCTGTTGGTTACGTTCGTTCTGATCACGCTGCATGTTCACGGCACGGCGTGCATCGCCGCCGAGGACATAAATCCAAAGAATGAGGAGCAGCAGTAACAGACCGACGGCGCCCAATACATAGGCCACGATTGGCCGGAACAGGCGGCTGCCGATCTGCTGCTGATAGCTGGTGTTGATGGCTTGGGTGGTGGTCAGCATTTGATCGCTGAGACTGTGAATCGTCTGATTGGCTTTCTGCACGTTCACCAGCAAATTAAACAGCGGCGCGATGGAATTGAGATTGTTATTGAGCTTGCCGAATTGTTGATTAATGCCGTGTAAGGGTGTCAAAAGACCCGGATCGGTGATTGCGGTGATGCCGAGCTGCACGTCACCGTCCAGCATGCCGCGGGTGATGCGGGTGAAATCCTGAATAGCAGCCGGCAATTGTTGCCCCACAAACGTGGTGTCAGCGTGCCCTCCGGTCACCAGCAGGTTCACATCGCGTTGAATGATTTGGCCGTTGTAGGGTTGTTTGGCGGCATACACCAGCGCGTTACGGCCAGTGCCGTGTTTGGCAAACTCACTGATAAAATCATTCCATGACTGGATCAGGCCCGGCATGATTTGGTTGATACCAGCCGCCGCCTGATTGGCCGCCAGGATCGAGTCATGCGCACCAAGAATGGTCTGCACCGCAGTACGCGCCTGATTCCACTGCCCCTGCAGCACGTTGACCTCTGACAATATTTCGCCACCGGCCGCGGGCATCAGGGTTCGGGGATCACCGTTGCCCATGAGATTGATGGAACTATCAAACTGATTGCGCGCAGTGAGCAACGCCTGGAAGGCATCATCTTTGCCCGCCACCGCCTGGTCAGCGGACCGCGCCAGCGTCTGGGAGAGCAAGGATTGCTCGGCGTTCAGCGACAGGAACTCGTTGTCATGGGACGAGTTGCGCGCCACTGCCGCCAAATCCCAGACCGCCAATCCGATCAAAATCAGCGCAAGTATCAGCAACAGATACAAGGCTTTGTTGGAACGTTTCTGCATCTCTGCCATGTTGGTCACCCTAAAAAGTCGGTTTCAAATTAGGCCTCGGTGGCCGTTTGCCGCCTGCTTAACGGGCGGCCGCCAAGAACATCGGGCTTTCTACCAGTCCCGGCATACCCAGCACCCCCCAAAGCTCATCACCTGCGCTATAAGCGCCCGCGATGAACGGCGTCATCCCCGGCAGCATTTCCGGCATCGTTTCCACCCGTTCTGAAACCACGAAACGCCGGAAGCCGCGCACCTCATCCACCAGTAAACCCGCCGGAATATCGGCATGATTCACCATGAGTACGCGTGTCATGCGGCTGATGTCCGTGGGCGCGCCACCAAAAAAAAGATTCAAATCCGTAATTGGGAACAGCTGACCGCGCACGTTGGCGAGCCCCAGCAGCCAGGGCTTCGCACCCGGCAGCTTGGTGACGCCGGGGAATGGCATCACCTCGCGCACTTCCTCGCGCGCGGCCACCAGATAAATATTGGCCACGCGGAAACCTACACCCACCCATTCTTCCTGTTGCGCCGTTTCGCGGCCGCGGCCGGACGCCGCTACCCGACTACGGCGTTCGAGCTCCTGAAGGAGCTCAAAAGGCCGGGCGCGAAGGTCTCTAAGTGCCGCAGCCATGTCAGCTGTGCGTCACTTCGCGAATTTTGTCCACTACTTGCCTCTCGGTGACCGGTTTGGGCAGATAAGCGACTGCGCCCTGGCGCATGCCCCAGATCTTGTCGGTCTCTTGATCCTTGGTGGTCACCATCACCACCGGAATTGCAGAGGTTTCGGGATCCTTGGAAAGTTGCCGCGTAGCCTGGAAACCGCTCATGCCGGGCATGACCACATCCATGATGATGGCGTCGGGTTTTTGGCTGCGCGCCTTCTGTATACCTTCCTCACCGCTCTCGGCGGTCAAGGTTTCAAAACCGTTTTTTTCCAGCCATGTTTTAAGCACATGGATTTCCGTCGGGGAGTCATCAATGATCAGTACGGTAGCCATCTTGGGGTATCCTCCAGATCAATCTTTACCGGGAACGTGTGCCGGGTCTGCGGTTTTATGCACATGGTGCTGGATTGCGTCTACCAATTCGTCCTTGGTGAACGGTTTCGTCAGGTATTGCTCTGAACCGACGATGCGGC
>DAHVFI010000146.1 GCA_027317045.1 Gammaproteobacteria bacterium | reverse complement strand
CCATTCCAATGCTGGCCACAATACCCGACAGCAACTCTGGTTGCACAGCACCACTTACAGGCTGGCCAGTCGTGATTTTCCAGCACGGCATTACTCAGGATCGGGAAAACGTGTTTGCCGTGGCCGATGCTTTGGCCAAGGCTTGCATCGCAGCCGTAGCCATAGACCTGCCATTACACGGCATCACCGACACTTCGAGTAACGTTGCCACCAATCCGTTCTACGACAATCAGCTGTTTGCCGGTGGTCCGGCTCAAGCGCTGGTAACCGGCGAGCGAACCTTTAATCTACCGGAAGTTACACCGTTCTTCCCGACTGCCAGCAGCACGGTTGCGCCTTCCGGCAGTTACTTTATCAACCTCGGCAGCCTGCTGACCTCACGTGACAATCTGCGGGAAGCGGTGGCTGACCTGATCTCCTTGCGTAAGGGTATCCCGAGCATCACGGCTTTCGGCACCGCCAATACCCTGTTCGACGGTTCGCAAATCTCCTATGTGGGACACTCTTTGGGTGCAATAGTCGGTGTCCCATACTTGGCGGTGGATGGCGGCAATATCCTGGCAGCCACACTCGCCAATCCCGGCGGCAACATTACCCAATTGCTGCTGAATTCCGTGAGTTTCGCGCCGCAAATCAACGCCGGGTTGCAGGCCGAGGGCATCACGCCGGGTACCCAGTTCTACGATGACTTCTTCCGGGACGCCCAGACTGTGATTGAGAACGGCGATCCGGCAAACTATGCCGCGCTGGCCGCAGTCAATGACCCCATCCACATGATTGAAGTCGTGGGTGGCTTTGGAAAGGACCCCTGCAACGTACCGGATACCGTAGTGCCCAACAGCAGCACTCAGTTGCTCGCCAACCTGATGGGACTCACACCCACCAGCAGCAGCATCGGTCCTGGCATTGCGCCTATCCACGCGCTGGTACAGTTCACTGCCGGTACACACGGTTCGCTGCTATCGCCTGCGGTGCCGTCATCCGCATGCAACGCGGATGCCGCGTTGTACGGAGCAGTGACCTTGGAGATGCAGACCGAAATGGCCAACTTCATGGGCAGTAACGGCCGTTATCTGCCGATCAACAACAGTCCAGCTGGTCTCATCAAATGACCAGATGAAGCCGTGACCATGGGGCGGCTGCGGCCGCCCCATTTTTTTACGGCCCGCGGCCAATACTCGGATTGCAACGATCCCGGCATTTCATGGCAAATGAACCAACCCGCCACCCACATTAGTTTCGCGAGCAAACTGCGGGAGCGGCTGCAGCGTGCGGCCCTGCGCATCACACCAGGCCGGGCAATTGACGACACCTTACTGGAAGAATTGGAAACCCAGCTGCTCCAGGCGGACATGGGTGTGGAAGCGACGCGCGCGATTCTCGAGCAATTGCGGGCTCGCGCACGCGACAGCAGGCTAAAGGATGCGGATGCGCTGCGCACAGCACTGGTGGAAATCATTACTAACTTGCTGGCGCCGGTTGGGCAACCGCTGAGAGTGGAAAGCGCCGGCAAGCCCTTTGTCATCCTGACCGTGGGTGTGAACGGCGTGGGCAAGACCACCACGCTTGGCAAGCTTGCGCAGCGTTTTAAATCCCAGGGACTCAAACTCATGCTGGCCGCCGGCGATACCTTCCGGGCTGCCGCGGTGGAACAATTGCAAACCTGGGGCGCGCGTCAGGACGTGCCGGTCATCGCGCAGGCAGCCGGCGCAGATCCAGCCGCCGTGGTTCACGATGCCTGGTTGGCAGCCAAATCCCGCAACTGCGATGTACTGATCGTGGATACCGCCGGACGGCTGCACACCCAGGGCAAGCTCATGGAAGAACTGAAAAAGATCCGCCGGGTGCTCGCCAAACACGACCCGGCGGCGCCCCACGAATGCTTGCTGGTATTGGACGCCGGCACCGGCCAGAATGCCTTGCGTCAGATCGAGCACTTCCATGCCACGGTGGGAGTGACCGGCCTGGTCATCGCCAAGCTGGACGGCACCGCCAAAGGCGGTATCGTGATCGCCGCGGCGCAGCGTTTCGGCATTCCTATCCGCTTCATCGGCCTGGGTGAACAGGCCGGTGATCTGGAAGAATTCGACGCACGCACGTTTGCGACTGCCTTGGTGGGCGGTTCCGGGGGCACACATCCTTGATTCAATTTTCAGAAGTCGGCAAGCGTTACCAGGGCGGCAACGAGGCCCTGGCCGGCGTAAGCTTCAGCATCGCACGCGGCGAGATGGTGTTCCTCACCGGCCCTTCGGGCGCCGGCAAAAGTACCTTGCTGAAACTGCTGGCCCTCATTGAGCGGCCGAGCCGCGGTCAGATCATCGTCAACGGCCAGAACCTGGGCGGTATCCGCCGGCGCCAGATACCCTATTACCGCCGTAAGGTCGGAG
Organism: Gammaproteobacteria bacterium; assembly: GCA_027317045.1. Classification (GTDB taxonomy): domain Bacteria; phylum Pseudomonadota; class Gammaproteobacteria; order Natronospirales; family REEB76; genus REEB76. The sequence goes on along the minus strand of DAHVFI010000146.1, from coordinate 2,583 downwards.
TAATATTCCAGGATCACAAACTGCTGCCTGAGCGCACGGTGTTCGACAACGTGGCCCTGCCGCTCACCATCGCCGGCGTGTTTCACCGGGAAATCTCCAAGCGTGTGGGCGCGGCCCTGGAACTGGTGGGGCTATTGCACAAGGAACACGCCCTGCCGGTGACCCTCTCGACCGGTGAGCAACAACGCGTGGGCATCGCGCGCGCCGTGATCAGCCGCCCGCCCATCCTGATCGCCGATGAACCCACCGGCAATCTGGATCCGGATCTATCCTACGAGGTCATGCAATTGTTCCGGCGTCTGAACCAGGTGGGCATCACGGTATTGGTGGCTAGCCATGACCACAACCTCATCCGCCGCCTTGGCCAGCGCTATCTGAGCCTGCGCGGCGGTCGCATGGTGGCACCGGAACTCCAGGGAGACGCGCATGCCGAGCACGCGTGACGACGGCGTGCACGGCGCGCATCTCAGCCGGCATACGCCAGGCCAGCGGCTCAATGCCTATTTCCTGCACCACCGGCAGATGCTGCTGGCAGGGCTCCAGCGGCTGCGACAGCATCCGCTGGCCAGCTTCATGACCGTGGCGGTTATCGGCATCGCCCTGGCGTTGCCTGCCGGCACCCTGGTGTTGGTGAAGAATGCCAAGAATGTGAGCGACAATTGGAAGGGCGCGGCGCGCATTTCGTTGTTTCTGAAACCCGGACTCAGCGACGCCCTGGTTCAGCAGTTAGCCGCGAGCGTGCGTGAGCACGCAGGCGTGGGTTCGGTGCAAGTTATCACCGCCAACCAATCCCTGGCGGATTTCCAGCAGCGCTCCGGTTTCGGTGATGCCCTGAACTTGCTGGGCAGTAATCCGCTGCCCGCGGTGCTGGTGATCCAGCCTACTGACGACTATGCCATGCCGGCGGCGGCCCAACAGTTGGGCCAGACCCTGGGCGAACTGCCGCAGGTGGACCAAGTGCGCATGGATATCCAGTGGCTCGAGCGCCTGCAAGCCATGCTGGAAATACTGCGGCGTGCGGTGGTCATCATCGCGCTGCTGCTGGCGCTCGCCGTGGTGTTCATCGTGGGTAACACCATTCGTCTGGAAATCGAGAACCGGCGCACGGAAATCGAGGTGAGCAAACTCATGGGCGCCACCGACCGCTTTATCCGCCGGCCGTTCCTGTATCACGGCGCCTGGTACGGCCTGGCAGGCGGGGTGCTGGCCTGGTTCCTGGTGGTCATCGCCCTGCTGCTGATGGCTGGGCCTGTGAGCCATTTGGCGAGCCTCTATGGCAACCAGTTCAGCCTGAGGGGACTGGGTTTTGACGGTAGCCTGGAGCTGCTCATGAGCGGCATCGTGCTGGGTTGGCTGGGTTCCTGGCTAGCGGTGGCCCGTCACTTACGAGCCATAGAGCCGGCGTGATAACTTATTGAAATTCAAAGTGTTAATCACCATAACCGAATGGAACTCTCCTTGGTATTAGCACTCTAATGCCCGGAGTGCTAACATGCTTCTCAGGTTTTAAAGGAGATTTCCATGGCACGTGCTGCCCTAATGCCCCGCTCGCAGCAATTGATTTTGGCCGGACCTATCGGCAGCCTGGATGCTTATATGCAGGCGGTGAACGCTGTCCCGGTGTTGAGCGCACCGCAAGAGCGCGCACTGGCACTGCGTTTCCGCGAATCCGAGGATCTGGACGCGGCCCGTGAGCTGGTGCTGCACCACCTGCGTTTTGTGGTGTACGTGGCGCGTGGATATATGGGCTACGGTCTGCCGCTCGGCGACCTCATCCAGGAAGGCAATATCGGTCTGATGAAAGCGGTCAAGCGCTTTGATCCGGAAGTGGGTGTGCGCCTGGTATCGTTCGCGGTGCATTGGATCAAGGCGGAAATACACGAGTTCATCCTCAAGAACTGGCGCATCGTCAAGGTCGCCACCACCAAGTCACAACGCAAGTTGTTCTTCAATCTGCGCAGTTCCAAAAAACGCCTCGGCTGGATGAATCGTCAGGAAGTGGAAACCATTGCCCGGGATTTGAAAGTGTCACCCGAAGACGTGATGGAAATGGAATCCCGTCTCGCCGGCCAGGACATTACTTTTGACATCACACCCGAGACTGAAGACGAAGACAGCCGCAGCGTGGCGCCGGCATCCTATCTGACAGCGGATAACAATGCCGATCCGGCGCTGGCACTGGAACGCACAGATTCTGAAACCAAGGGCGAGGCGCAATTGCAGCGGGCGCTTGTCAAGCTCGATGATCGCAGCCGCCACATCATGCAGCGCCGCTGGCTGGACGAAAACAAGGCGACCTTACAGGAACTGGCGGATCATTACGGGGTATCGGCGGAGCGCATCCGCCAACTGGAAAACAACGCCATCAAGAAACTGGGCGTACTCATGGCCTGTACGATCGCTCGCATTAAATGATTAAAACCCGGCAACCAGCCGGGTTTTTATTGTCTATCAGCTGATATCAGGCAAAATAAGGGCACCAATTCCGTGAGGCCATTAGCATGAAAGCACAGGACCATCCGACCGGGCAATGGAGCCGGCCGCTGCGGTTGCTACACCTGCTGCTGGCTACCACCGTGACAG
>DAHVFI010000133.1 GCA_027317045.1 Gammaproteobacteria bacterium | reverse complement strand
CTGTTATCGTCTATTAAATGGACCGGCAGGGTGCCGCCACCGAATTGGCCAAAATCCCCGCCGCCGGCGCGCTAACCCTGCCGCTGCCGGCCGCCGCTGCGGCCGTCCTTCATCAAACCCCCAACGCCGCCTTCGCCGCCGACGAGTTCTTCCGCGCCAGCTTAAGCAACGAGCACACCCACCGCGCCTACCGCCGCATCGCCGGCCGCTTTCTCACTTGGTGCGGCGATCATCACCTCGAACTTCGCCAGTGCTTTTGACAATCCGGGCCTGGCCGGCGAATACATCGGCCGGCTCCACGGTTCGGCCCCAACCAAGAACCAGGCGCTCGCCGCGCTCCGCCATCTCTTCGACGCCCTGGTCCAGCGCCACGCCGTGGCCCTCAACCCCTTCGCTTCCGTGCGCGGAATTAAATACAGCGTCAGCGAAGGTAAGACCGCCGAACTCGCCATCGAGCAGGCCCACGGGCTGTTCCGCTCGATCGACACCGGCCACGTCGTCGGACTGCGCGATCGCGCCGTGCTCGGCGTCCTAGCCTACACCGGCGCCCGCATCGGCGCTGTGGCAAAACTCCGGCTGGCCGACTACCGGAACCTGGGCGAACACCGCGCGCTCCCCTTTCGGGAAAAAGGCGGCAAGGAGCGGCAGATTCCGGTGCGCCACGACCTCGCGCTCTGGCTGAACGAATACATCGCCGGCGCCGGCACCGCCGAGGAAGCCAAGGGGCCGCTGTTCCGCGCCGCCGATGGCAAGCGCAAGGCTCTGACCGCTTCCGCCTACCACGCCCACTCCATGCGCCAGATGATGAAGCGGCGCCTTGAGGACGCCGGCTTGCCGGAGCTGTTCTCGCCGCACAGCTTCCGCGTCACCGTCGTCACCGACCTGCTCAATCAGAACGTGCCGCTCGAATATGTGCAGTACCTCGCCGGCCATGCCAGCCCCACCACTACCCGCGTCTATGACCGGCGCCGGCGCAAGGTCGCCCGCAACATCGTCGAGCGCATTTCAATGTAAGGGCGCCAGGCAAATTCGTGCAGTTTTACACGCAAGGTCTGCAACCACTCCTTCCGCGCAACCGGCATTACCGCTTATCTAAAAAACGGCGGCGCGCTGGAGAAGGCCGCAGCCATGGCCAACCATTCCAGCACCCGCACTACGCAGCTCTACGAATCGCCGCTCCGACGAAGTGACACTCGATGTACTTGAGCGCGTGGGAATTTAGAAAGCTTTCTCACAAGCAACGCGAGGATGCCTAAAATGCTGAGATTCAAAAGACAGTTTCCACCTGACCCAATCTTCATGATCTCCGGGAACGTTTACACTGCGATCCGGACGTTGCCGAGCCGCGCAATCTCGCGACGATGCTGGGGCTCTGCGCAAGAAAAACGTCGCGTTGGTCAGGCCGAAACCGTAACGAAATTCCGTTAAATAAAATAAATGCTCAGGAGAAATCACCGATGAAGACATCTCTTATTTCGCTGAACCTATTGTTGCTGACCGTAGCCTTCCCGCTAACGGCCCGTGCGGCGAGGTGGTACGAAGCGCGCTTCTGCAACGATATGCTCGGCTGTTCGATTTCCAACTGCACGGTTGCGGATAGTTCTCCAGCGGAGATTATCGATAACAACGGTGGCTTGGGGGGCCCTAACTACATCGAGGAAGGCGCAAACGGCATGGTCACTGTCCATGCCCAGAACGCTCAAACGTACAAAATCATGTTCCATGACAAGAAAGCTTGCGAAGCATACATCGCGCCGGAATGGAACGCTGCTCAGCAAAGAGAGCGGGAGCGCGAAAACGAGCAGAGGGAACTCGACAAAAAGTATCAGTGATAATTTTAGAGATCGGAATCTAACGCTCCAGCCTAAAGCCGGACACCGCGCCATTGCGCTGCTATGGTCGGCAAGATTCAAGCGCTATCAGACGACGGGCATCCACCTCACCCTCGTCGATTGGGTCACCGGGATGGCCGCGGATATATGTTCCCCACAGAAACGTGGAGATCTCGCTGATATGCACCGAAGAGTATGACCTTAAGGCCTTTGGGGATCATGGGGGCAGGTGGCAACCGGCGATGGAACCCAAGCAGAAGCAATCAAGCGCGCAGGCCGCCGACGCCGGAGGGAATTAGCCGATGG
>DAHVFI010000128.1 GCA_027317045.1 Gammaproteobacteria bacterium | reverse complement strand
AGATAGAGCCAGCCCTTGGTGCGCACGGAATTCGAGAGATTCACAACCATCTGGGTGAAGGCCGGCAGGGCCGCGCCCGCACTGCTGAACAATGACTGGAATTCAGGGATCACGAAGATCAGCAGAATGGCGGTCACAATGGTAGCTACTACCAATACGGCCACCGGATAGAACATGGCTTTCTTGATTTTTTTCTTGATGGCCTCGGTCTTTTCCTTGTAGGTGGCGATCCGGTCCAACAGGGTTTCCAGGGCGCCGGAATGTTCGCCGGCGCGGATCAGGTTCACGAACAGGGCGTCGAAATACAGCGGCTGCTTGGCCAGGGAGTCGGCCAGCGTATTGCCCGATTCCACGTCGGCTTTGATGCCGAGCACCATGTCGCGCATGCGCGGGTTGGTATGGCCCCTGCCGATGATATCAATGGCCTGCACCAGCGGCACGCCGGCGGTCATCATGGTGGACAACTGGCGGCTGAAGAAGGCGATATCGGCGGATTTGATGCGCTTGCCGCGGCCCATGGCGGACAGAAAATTTTCCTTGCGGATCCGGATCGGCATAATGCCCTGACGCCGGAGATCCGCCTTGACCGCGGACTCGCTGGAAGCCATGCTCTTGCCCTTGATGCGGGAGCCCTTTTTGTCCGTGCCTTCCCAGAAGAAGTTGGACTGCTTGACTGCTGCGATTGCCATGACTACCTCTATCCCTTCGATTGACTATTCGGTGGTGACCCGGTTGAGCTCCACCAGACTGGTGACGCCGTTCTTGACCTTGTGGAGGCCGGCTTTGCGCAGATCCCAGATGCCTTCTTTGTCCGCCTGATCGGCGATCTGGATGGCGCCGCCGCCTTCCATGATAAGCCGGCTGATGGCTTCGGTGACCGGCAGAACCTGATAGACCCCGGTACGGCCTTTGTAGCCATCCACGCACTGGTCGCAACCCACCGGCTCGAAAACCTCCATGCCCTCCTTGATTTCCGCCTCGTTGAAGCCTTCCTTGAGCAGCGCCTCCTTGGGGATTTTTACCGGGCGCTTGCAGTTGGGGCAGAGTTTTCGCGCCAGACGCTGGGCGATGATGAGATTGACGGCGGTGGCGATGGAATACGGCGCCACGCCGATGTCCGCGAGACGCGAGAGTGTTTTGGGTGCGTCGTTGGTGTGCAGCGTGGACAACACCAGGTGCCCGGTTTGGGCGGCTTTGACCGCGATTTCGGCGGTTTCCAGGTCGCGGATTTCGCCCACCAGGATCACGTCCGGATCCTGACGCAGGAAGGCGCGCAGCGCCGAGGCGAAGGTCAGCCCCACCTTGGGGTGCACGTTCACCTGGTTGACGCCCGGTAACTGGATTTCCACCGGGTCTTCCGCCGTGCAGATATTCCGGTCCTTGGTGTTGAGAATATTAACGCCGGTGTACAGGGAAACCGTCTTGCCGCTGCCGGTCGGACCGGTCACCAGGATCATTCCATAGG
>DAHVFI010000119.1 GCA_027317045.1 Gammaproteobacteria bacterium | reverse complement strand
CCATTGACGCCGCGGTGCGCACGCCGCTCATGCTGCAAACCGTGCTGGGGCTGGATGCGGCGCGTATTGCCTCGGCATTTCTGGTCAAACCCTCCACCATCGGCCAGCGTTTGAGCCGCGTTAAGAACAAAATCCGCGACGCCGGTATTGCGTTTGAACTGCCACGCGAGCGCGAACTGCCTGCGCGCCTCGATGCGGTGCTGGAAGCGGTCTATGCCGCTTATGGCAGCGGCTGGGACGATGTCGCGGGTGCTGACGCCCGTCGTAAGGGACTGGTCGCCGAAGCCATGGATCTCGGCCGGCTTCTTCTGAAGCTTATGCCGGAAAAGCCGGAAGCAATGGGACTGCTGGCGCTGATGCTGTACTGCGAATCGCGACGCGATGCGCGCCGCAGCGCCACGGACAACTATGTGCCGCTTTCCGAGCAGAACGTGGCGCGCTGGTCGCAACCGATGATCGCCGAAGCCGATCAACTCTTGCAGATCGCCGAGTCCGCGAACCGCTTGGGACGCTTTCAGTTGGAAGCAGCCATTCAGTCGGTGCACGCACGTCGCGCCGTAACCGGCGGCACCGACTGGGAAGCGATTGCGCTGTTGTACGAAGGACTGGCGCGCATCGCGCCTACGGTCGGCGCCCTGGTGGGCCGCGCCGCCGCCGTAGCTGAAGCCCGCAGTGCCGAAACCGGCTGGGCACTGCTGCAGACTCTGCCCGAAGAAACCGTCAGCAGCTACCAGCCGTACTGGGCGCTGGTTGCGCACCTGCTCAAACGCCTGGGGCGCGCTGCGGAAGCTGCCACCGCATACCAGCGCGCCATCGGTTTGTGTGAGGATCCGGCCATGCGGGAATTTTTGGTGCGGCAGGCGCAGTCAACGGCGTGATCCGGGGAATCACAAAACCAAAAGCCCACCGTGAGGGTGAGCTTTTTGCTTGTTTGGCTGGGGGACTAGGATTCGAACCTAGGTTGGCGGAGTCAGAGTCCGCAGTCCTACCGCTAGACGATCCCCCAAACAATCACCAAATTATCAGGGAACCGCCCCTGGCGGGCTTGCCGGCCTCGACATGCTGTCTCGGCGCCCATCGCACTGCGATGGGCCCTACCGCTAGACGATTCCCAAAGTCGGGGTAATTCTAAACCAGTCCCTGGGTGGTCCCGGGGCTTGTTCAGCGTTTGGAGTATTGCGGCGCGCGGCGGGCCTTGTGCAGGCCGACCTTCTTGCGTTCCACGGCGCGGGCATCGCGGGTTACGAAACCGGCTTTGCGCAGCGGCGAGCGATGGATTTCATCGTAATCAATCAATGCACGGGTGATGCCGTGACGGATGGCGCCTGCCTGACCGGTGGTGCCGCCGCCGGCCACCGTTACCGTGATATCCAGGCTGTCCAGTTGGTTCACCACTTCGAGCGGCTGGCGCACGATCATGCGCGAGGTCACACGCCCGAAATATTCGTCCAGGGGACGGCCGTTGACGAGGATTCGGCCCTTGCCGGGTCTCAGGAATACGCGCGCCTTGGAAGTCTTGCGACGGCCGGTTCCGTAATTGCTGCTCACTGCCATTGGATGTTTCTCTTGAGGAAAACGGGTTTTCAGATATCGAGTTTCTGGGGCTGCTGGGCCGCGTGCTTGTGCTCCGCACCGGCATACACCTTGAGTTTCTTGAACATGGCGCGCCCCAGGGGGTTCTTGGGTAGCATACCCTTGACGGCAATCTCGATGGCGCGCTCGGGATGCTCTTCCAGCAACTTGCCCAGGCTGGTGTGCTTCATGTTGCCGATGTAGCCGGTGTGACGGTGGTAGATCTTGTCTTCCCGCTTGTGACCGGTGACATGAATTTTTTCCGCATTGATGACCACCAGGTAATCACCTGTATCCACATGTGGGGTGAATTCGGGTTTGTGCTTGCCGCGCAGGCGGCGCGCCAGTTCGGTAGCCAGACGGCCCAGGGTTTTGCCGTTGGCATCCACCAAATACCAGTCGCGCTTGACGGTTTCTGCCTTGGCCGAGAAAGTCTTCATGAACCAGAACTCCGGGGAACCGCTGAAAGGGGCGCAATGCTACGCGACAGCCCTTTGTTTTTCAACCACTTACGGGTCTCCATGCGGCCGGCACGCGCGCTTACGCCTGCGGGAAACAATGATAAATATGCAGCAAACTCAATCACTTACTATATCTTCAAACGCTCCACCACGCGGCCGCTGAGAAGATGTTCCTCGACGATCTCGTCAATGTCAGCCAGATCGGAATAGGTGTACCAGACACCTTCCGGATAAACCACCGCGATGGGCCCCTCGCTGCAGCGATCCATGCAACCGGACTTGTTGACGCGCACACCGCCCGGTCCGGCAATCCCGAGGGCTTTCACCCGCTGCTTGGCATAGCTGCGCATGTGCTCGGCATCATGATTCTGGCAGCAGGGCGAACCATCCTCGCGCTTGTTAGTGCAGAAAAAAATATGGCGCCGGTAGTAGGACATGGGAAAACGTGGCCCCCCCGTTAAAGTCCGCCCATTTTACTCCCCGCCTTGCCGCTCAGAACGTGTAAACGAGCGAGATGGAGGTGATGGTATCGGTGTTCTTGAAGCCGGACAGAACACTGCTGTTGTGCCTCACGGTGTAGGACACGGACAGGGCGAAACTGCCCTTCAGGTTGGTGGTAAGCGCGGTGACAGACTGGGTAAAGGTGTTATTTGCGCCGTGCTCGACGCTGATATTTTCGGAGAAATTGCTCTTCCCGCTGAATTTCCACAGATAGCTGGCAGCCAGCCGTTCCACGAACTCGCTGTTGTCGGTAGCGTTAGTGTAGTGGGTCTGGCGCGCGCCGCCACCGACCTCTACGTCCAGTTGCTGGGTAGCGGTAGACAGCAGGCGACGCCCGTAGCCCAGGATTTCGGAAGTACGCCGCCGGTAACCGCTGAAGGTATCCCGCAGATAATCCGCCATGCCGAACACGTAATCCCTGTCAGTGAAATTGTAATCGCTCTGGCCGTTGAGCTCGTAGCTCTGCGCCGTGGTGACACCGTTCTGGCTGGCATTGATGCCCTGGAAGGAAAGCGCATCCTGCCACTTGCCGCTCTTGTAACCGGCCAGTGCATGGCCATTCAGGCTGCGGGTATTGGTATTACCGGTGGTGGCCAGGTAACCCAGTGACATGGAACCCTGCCAACCCGGTTTGGTGGCCACCTTCCTGGCTGCATCGGCATTCGCTTCGATCTGCACCCAGTAGGAATCCGCGTACGCGGTACCGGACAGCACGAGCAATAGAGTAACCCCTGCTAATAAGGGTTCTATAGACATGGAAGCTCCCTCTGGAGCTGGTAACAGGAAGAATGAAAAAAGGATTTTCCAGGCGTATCCGGCCGAATCAAGTGAGCGGCGCCGCAGGCTGTATCATAACGCATTCGTTGTGCCCTGCCAGTTGGCGTTGCCTCTCATGCCACAGACATTCCCGGATTTCCCCCTCGCCGACGCCGACAAGTGCGTGAAATGCGCGCTGTGCCTGCCGCATTGCCCCACTTACCGTGAAACTCTGGATGAAGGCGAATCCCCCCGCGGCCGCATCGCACTGATGCAGGGTTTTGCCACCGGTGCGCTCGGCATTACACCAGCCCTCATCGGCCATCTGGATCGCTGTCTTGCTTGCCGCGCCTGCGAGGCGGTGTGCCCTGCGGATGTACCCTACGGAAAACTCATCGACGCCGCACGTGCAGAACTCGGCCGGCATGGCCACCAGGAACCAAGAACTGCGCGAGCGTTTGCCGTGTGCATGCGGCATCCCTGGTTACTGCGTTGCTTGCATTTCCTGCTGTGGCTCACGCAACATCTCGGCCTGTCCACGCTTGCATTCGTGTCTCCGCAGCTGCGGAGGCTTGTGAAAATGTTGCCGCCGTTAGCCGCACCGCATCGCTGGCATCGCGTCAATCTTCCGTCATGCGACAACCCGCAGGAAGTGGAATTGTTCTTGGGTTGCATTGCCCGTATCACCCAACCTGGGGTGATACGGGCAAGTATCGGGGTGCTGAACGCACTCGGCTATAGCGTTCGCATCCCCGACGGACAGTCTTGCTG
>DAHVFI010000117.1 GCA_027317045.1 Gammaproteobacteria bacterium | reverse complement strand
CTGGTCATGGGCGCGGCCTTGGCGGATACGGCCGTTTATAAATGGGTGGACAAGGATGGTAACGTGCATTACAGCACCGTTCCCCAGAACCCGAACGCAAAACCAACCGACATCATCAACACCGCCCGCAAGCAGGCGCCGGCCGCCGGCAGCGCGCCCTCCGCCAGCAGCGCGGATCAAGTACCGCCGATCTCGCCGGATGACTCGCCCGCCTGCAAGTCCGCCAAGCAAACGCTCGGCAAGTACCTGCTGGCCGAGGCGCTGTTTTCAGTGGATGCCAACGGCAACAAGACACTGCTATCCAAAGACAAGCAGGCGCAGCTTATCCAACAAACCCGCAATCAGGTGACCCTGGCCTGCTCACAACCGGGAACCCCGCCATGAACCTGAAAAGACTGTCTGTGGTGTTGCTATCGCTGGCAGCGCTGACGTTGATGACGGCCCGCGCCGACCAGGTGTACCGCTGGGTGGACGCCCAGGGCAATGTCCATTATTCCCAGACACCGCCGCCGGATGCCGTCACCAAAGCCAAGCTGGTGGACGTGAAACCGCCGCCGCCGGATCCCAGCGCCGTGGAGCAGCAGCGGAAGCTGGTGGAATCCGTCAACGCCGCCGATGCCGCACAACAGAAAGCTGCCGACGCCGCACAACAGCAAGCCCAGGAAAAAGCCAGGAAACAGCAGGCTTGCGAAGCCGCGCGCAAGCGCCTACAGGGCTACATGGAAGCCCATCGGGTCATCACCAACGGCAACAGTGCCAAGCCCACGTATTACAGCGGCGATGATCTGGTTAAATTCCGTCAACAGGCCCAGGAGCAGGTGACCAAGTTGTGCGCCGGCAGTTAAGCGTCTGCGCGCGCGTCTTTGACTGACCGGCAAGGCGGATGCGGCTGCATGAATAGCGGAGTGGCATCAACACCCGGGGCATTTTCCGGCATCCGCACCGGCCTGGCGCGGGCACACATTCGTTCCGAACTTACAGACCCGCATGCAAGCGCACCAGGGCGGTTTTGTTCCAGGGCTTTTCCTGTCCCTATATTATAAGAAAAGAGTCCGGCATACAGGCGCGGGATTCCACACGCTTAATTAATGGTTTGACGGCATGCATGAGCACCCGACATTCGGACCGGAACCCTTTTATATTGGTGACGCTTGCCGTACGCTTGCGCGGTTTTCTTTACCCGCCCGTGGAGTCCCGCCCGCATGAGCAGCCAACCCATCCAGGATGCCCGCGAGATTTTCAATGTGCTGCGCTGGGGCGACGGTTATTTCGACATCAGCGACGAAGGCCATCTGGTGGTGTTCCCCACGCGCCGCCGGGAAGATGGCTGCGTGGACATGCACCGTCTGGCCACCGAGATCAGCAAGTCCGGTCTCAACCTGCCGGTGCTGTTCCGTTTCGGCGACATCCTGCGCGATCGGGTGGACCGGCTGTGCGGGGCCTTCAAGACGGCCATGAATCATCACGAGTACCAGGCCGGTTATACCGCGGTCTATCCCATCAAGGTGAACCAGCAACGCGCGGTGGTGGAGGACATCCTCAAACACGGCGAGGGCCGCGTGGGACTCGAGGCCGGCAGCAAGCCGGAGCTCATGGCGGTGCTGGCGCTGGCGCCGGCCGGCGCCAGCATCGTCTGCAACGGCTATAAGGACCGGGAATACCTGCGGCTGGCGCTCATCGGCCAGCAACTTGGCCATAAGGTCTATGTGGTGATCGAGAAACCCAACGAGCTGGACCTGCTGCTCAAGGAAGCCGCCGAGATGGGTGTGAAACCCACGATCGGCGTGCGCGTACGCCTCACCAGCACCGGCCGCGGCAAATGGGAACATACCGGCGGCGAGAAATCCAAGTTCGGCCTGTCGGCGGTGCAAATCCTGGAGGCGGTGGAACGGCTGCGCACGGCCGGCATGCTCAATTGCCTGCAGCTGCTGCACTTTCACCTGGGATCGCAGATCGCCAATATCCGCGACGTGCAGCGCGGCATGCTGGAAGCCTGCCGCTGTTTCGCGGAGCTCGCCGAGCTCGGCGTCAACGTGCGTGTCATGGACGTGGGCGGCGGACTGGGCGTGGACTATGAGGGCACGCGCTCGCGCAGTTCCTGCTCCATGAACTACAGCATGGAACAA
>DAHVFI010000099.1 GCA_027317045.1 Gammaproteobacteria bacterium | reverse complement strand
GCACGGGAGTTTCACACAACGATATCCGACCCCCTCACCCCCAGCCTCGACAACCGCTCCCGGCGTTGCCCTACCTCCTGCATCCATGCAGTCGTCTCCCGCAGAGGGAGAGGGGGTAACCATTGAATGGTGCGAACGGCGTCTGTTGGCGCGCATCCATCGTTACACGCTTAAACGTCTGCGCAGCGAGATCGAGCCGGTGGCGCCGGCCGACTATCTGCGCTTTTTGTTCGAATGGCATAGCGTCGGCGCGCTCCGCGCCGACGGTCCGGCGGCGCTGGCCGCAGCACTGGAGCAGTTGGAAGGTTTCTCCGCTCCCGCGACGATCTGGGAAACGGATATCCTGCCGGCGCGGGTCGCGGATTATGCGCCCTACATGCTGGATCAACTGTGCGCCGGTGGCGCGGTGGCATGGATGCGAATGCTGCCGCCACGCAGCGGCGACGACCAACGCCACGCCGGTCCGGTACGCGGCACGCCGATTGCATTGGTGGCGCGCGCGGCGCTGTCTCACTGGCGTGGACTGACGGACGTGCCCGATCCGGTTGCCATCAATCTTTCGCATGCTGCGCGCGGCGTGCATGACGCACTCAAACAGCACGGCGCACTGTTCTTTTCGGATCTGCTGGACTTCACCGGTCTGTTGCGTACCCAGGCGGAGGGTGCGCTCGGCGAACTGGCCGCTTGGGGGTTGGCGGCATCCGATACCTTCGCGGGCTTGCGCTCACTGATCATACCCGCCGGCAAACGCGCAGCTCTCGGTCATTCTGCACGCTACTGCCCGCGTCACGGCGATGCCTACGGCGTCAGCCAAGGGGGGCGCTGGTCGCTGACGTCCCCGGGGATGATCACGGGCGATGCGGCGGCCGACAGCGAGGCGCTCACGCATCTCGCGCAGGTGTTGCTGCGCCGCTACGGCGTGGTATTCCGCAAAGTATTGGAACGGGAGAGCGGGTTGCCGCCCTGGCGCGAGCTGCTCTATATATATAGAAGGCTTGAAGCCCGCGGCGAGCTGCGCGGCGGGCGCTTCGTGGATGGTTTCGCCGGCGAGCAGTTCGCGCTGCCGGAGGCGGTGGGGGCGCTGCGCGAAGTCCGCCGCCGGGAGAAAACCGGCGAACTGCTATCCGTAGCGGCCACCGATGTCCTGAATCTGGTGGGCATCGTTACGCCGGGCGCGCGCGTGCCGGTGCAGGGCGAGAATCGCGTGCTTTACCGCGACGGTGTGCCGCTGGCGGTGCAGGTGGCCGAGGAAGTCCGGTTCCTGGAAACAGTGACGGCCGATGCTGAATGGGCGTTGCGCAACCGGCTGCTGCGGCGCACACAGCCGCCCGCGTCCGGCACCGTTCAATAGGTTCAGAAGGTTTCCATAACAGGTGTATTCTTCCCGCACCGTCCAGCATCGCTATGCGGAGATCTACCATGGCCACAAGCAAGCGCAAGCAACGGTCCGTACGCCGCGTTTCCAGGCCGAAGCCGGCCGCCGGCAGCCGCTTTCCGAACGAGACTTCGGGCTACCGGCGCGCACGCAACCGTCTGCTGAAAGCGGAAATGGCCTTGCGCAAACAAATAGAAACGGTGGCCGCGCTGCGCCGCAGGTTGTCAGCGGGCGGCGCCGTACCGCAGGACTACGTGTTCGAGGGCGTGGACCCGCTCATGGGGGTGCGCAGTGTGCGGCTCTCGGAGCTGTTTGCGCCCGGCAAAGATACGCTGATTCTTTACAGCTTCATGTATAGCCCGGCCATGGCGCAACCTTGTCCAAGTTGCACTTCGATCATTGATTCGCTGGATGGCGCCGCCACGCATGTCGGCCAGCGCGTGAACCTGGCGGTGGTGGCGAAATCGCCGTTGCCGCGCATTCTCAATTTCGCGCGCGAGCGCGGCTGGCGGCATGTGCAGCTGTTGTCATCGGCGGACAACAGTTACAACCACGATTATCACGGCGAGGACGAAGCGGGCAAACAATGGCCGATCCTGAATGTGTTCGTGAAAAGCAACGGCAAGCTGCGCCACTTCTGGGCCAGTGAATTGCTGTTTGCCAAGCCCGAGAAAGACCAGAATCCTCGGCACGTGGACATGATCTGGCCGCTGTGGAATCTGTTGGATGTCACCCCCGGGGGCAGGGGCAAGGATTGGTATCCAAAACTGCATTACGGAAACTAGCTGGAGCTGGTCCTAGGAGACCGATTCCCCAGCGGTGGCAATGGCTTCGCTGGAATGGTCCTCCGTGAGCAGTTGTTCCAGTTCCTTGGCGGCTTCCTTCGAGGTCTGGATCATTTTGTTCTCGTCGCGGAACACGGCAAACTGGCGTTGCAGCAACGCCTCATCGTATGTCTGGAACATTTCGATGGTGCCGGCGGTTTCTTGGGCACTCAAACCCAGCTTCTGCAGCAGGTCAGCGGTGAGTCTGAGGCTGGAGAACAGGGTTTCACGCACGATGACCTTGACACCCAGCTCCATGAGCAGGTGCGCGTGGTAACGGTTGCGGGCGCGGGCCAGGAGCGTGAGATTGGGGAAATGCTTGCGCACCATGGCGGCGGCGCGCACCGAGGCCTCCACATCGTCGATGGCGAGCACCAGGAATTTTGCCTGCCCGGCCTTGGCGGCGCGCAGCAGGTCGAGCCGCGAGGCGTCGCCGTAATAGATTTTGTTGCCGAAGCGGCGGATCACATCCACCTGTTCATGGTCGGCTTCCAGCGCCGTGAAGGAGATATTCTTCATGCGCAACAGACGGCCCACAACCTGGCCGAAACGGCCGAAGCCGGCGATGATCACCGGATTGCCGGGCTCGTCGATGCGGTCGAACTCCGGCGGCGCATTCTCGTCCTGGAAGCGTTGAATGACCTTTTCATTGAAGAGCACCAGCAACGGCGTAGCGGCCATGGACAGCGTCACCGCCAGGTTCAGCAAATCCACCAGCGACTGGGTGAAGATGTGATAACCGGCGGCGCTGTTGAAGATCACGAAGGCGAATTCACCGCCTAGGGACAGATCGAAGGCCAGCATGCGCGGCGCCGGACCCGGCAGTTTGTAGAGCTTGCCCATCAAGTAGAGCACCACGCCTTTGAGCGCCAACATGCCTGCCACCACGCAGATAACAAGCAGCGGTATCTTCGCCAGCAGGCCGAGATTCACCGACATGCCCACCGCCAGGAAGAACAGGCCCAGCAGCAAACCCTTGAAGGGTTCCAGATCGGCTTCCAGTTCATGCCGGTAGCTGGAATCCGCCAGCAGCACACCGGCGATGAAGGCGCCCAACCCCATGGACAGGCCGGCGGCGTTGGCGATGAGTCCGGCGCCAATCACAATCAGCAGCGCCGTGGCGGTGAAGATTTCCGGATTACCGAACTGCACCACGAAACGGAACAGCGGCCGCAGCAGCAAGCGTCCACCCAGCACCAGCGCCGCTACCACCATCACGATGATGATAAGAGAGACCAGGAAATGCGCCGGGTGCAGCGGCTCGCCGCCGTGCGCCAGGCGCAGCAGCGCCAGCACCGGGATGGCGGCGATGTCTTGGAACAACAGTATGCCGAAAGCCGCGCGGCCATGGTGATCCATGAGCTGTTTCTTCTCCGCCAACATCTGCAGCACGAAGGCGGTGGAGGACAGCGACAACCCGAAGCCCGCTACCAGCGCCGGCACCAGCTCCAGACCCAGCGCCCGGGCCGCGAGCGTCAGCAACGCGGTGCTTACCGCCACCTGCACCATGCCCATGCCGAACAC